>NZ_JAQRFO010000007.1:0-118292 GCF_028598775.1 Xenorhabdus aichiensis | reverse complement strand
GAGTATGTTAGGACATAGTGTCAGTGAGATAGTTTCTCTATGCAATCACTTTGTGATTGTACCAGAATGAATAGAACGAAAATTAAACTGAATACAAAATTCTCCAAAGCATCCACTTTCGGGTGCTTGACAGAGGTTTGTGGAGGTTTTTGGCTGGGGTTGTCTTCGATCCTCACGGGAATATATTTCAACACATAGCAGGAAATTCTAAATGACAGAATTAACACCATCACAACGAATGAGGTTGGAGATACTCCGACTAGTAATGAACGACACAGCAGCAGCTCAGAAGGCGATTGAGTTTATCGGTGATGACACACTCAAGTTTGAGCTATTCAAGGATCAATACAAACTCGTGCAAACCGAGTCCGGTGTTGTGGCTAGAACTGATAAATCCATTCGCAATGCTCAAGAGGCATTGAGTCTATTCAAGTAGTTCATCACACAGCCTATTCACAGAGTGGGCTGGATAATGAGTTAAGGAGGGAATATGGCAGCACCAAAAGGAAATAGATTCTGGGAGGCTAGAAGCAGTCATGGACGAAAGCCGATATTCGAATCGCCTGAACAGTTATGGGTGGCTTGCACTGAATATTTCGAATGGGTAGAAGAGAATCCGCTATATGAGATGAAGGCATTTTCCTTTCAGGGCAAAGTGACGCAAGAAGCTCTACCTAAGATGCGAGCCATGACGCTAACAGGGCTATGTTTGTTTCTCGATATCAGTGAAGACACATGGCGACTATACCGTGCCAGAGAAGACTTTATCGAGGTCACCACGCGAGCAGAGAAGATTATTTACGATCAGAAATTCTCTGGTGCAGCGGCCGATCTATTGAATGCAAACATTATAGCCCGTGATTTGGGGCTGAAAGAGCAGCAGCAAGTTGAAGACGTGACACCTGATAAGGGAGATCGCGACAAGCGCCGCTCTCGTATTAAGGAGTTACTGAGCCGTGGTGGAAGAAGCGATTCTTGATGAACTGAGCGAGGATGAGCAGATAGAGCTGCTTAAGTTACTCGAAGAAGAGAATACCTACAGAGAAACCCATCAGCTTTACGAGTTCACCCCATACGGTAAGCAGAGAGACTTCATTGAGGCAGGGGGTGAATATTCTGAACGTTGCTTCATGGCGGGTAATCAGCTAGGTAAATCGTTTACTGGAGGTGCAGAGGTTGCATTCCATCTTACCGGACGTTACCCAGGAACCAAAGGTTATCCAGATGATGGTGCATGGCAAGGTGATTGGGGTGGTAAAAGGTTCTATGAACCTGTCGTATTCTGGGTTGGCGGTGAGACAAACGAAACCGTAACCAAAACTACCCAACGTATTCTTTGTGGGCGCATCGAAGAGAATGGAGACCCCGGATACGGGTCAATACCGAAAGAGGACATCATAAGCTGGAAGAAGTCACCATTCTTCCCGAACCTTGTCGATCATCTTCTGGTAAGACACCGCAATCCAGACGGAGTAGAAGATGGTATGTCTCTCTGCTACTTCAAGCCTTACTCGCAGGGTCGTGCTCGTTGGCAGGGTGACACCATACATGGTGTCTGGTTCGATGAAGAGCCACCTTATAGCATTTACAGTGAAGGTCTGACTCGTACAAACAAATACGGTCAATTCTCCCTGCTGACATTTACTCCACTGATGGGTATGTCAGATGTCGTCACGAAATTCTTGAAGAGTCCAAGCAAAGCACAGAAGGTTGTCACCATGACAATCTATGATGCCGACCATTACACCGATAGCCAGAAAGAACAGATAATCGCTTCTTACCCTGAGCATGAGCGCGATGCTCGTTCTCGCGGTATCCCTACGATGGGCAGCGGGAGAATCTTTCAGATACCCGAAGAAACCATCAAGTGTCAGCCATTCGAATGCCCCGACCACTTCTACGTTATCAATGCCTGCGACTTTGGGTGGGATCATCCTCAAGCCCAGATACAGCTCTGGTGGGATAAAGACGAAGATGTCATTTATGTCGCCAGAGTCTGGAAGCAGAAAGAGAAGACAGCCACTGAAGCATGGAGCGCTGTCAAAGCATGGAGTCAAAAGATCCCGACCGCTTGGCCTCACGATGGTAACCAGCATGAGAAAGGTGGCGGTGAGCAGTTGAAAGAGCAGTATGCAGACGCTGGATTCATGATGCTGAAAGAGCACGCGACTTGGCCTGAAGGTGGCAACGCCGTTGAGCCAGGTATTGTAGAAATTAGAGACATGATGCTCGAAGGTAGGTTCAAGGTATTCAATACCTGTGAGCCTTTCTTTGATGAGTTCAGGCTCTATCATCGAGATGAAAACGGCAAGATAGTTAAGCTCAACGACGACATTCTTTCTGCTGTTCGCTACGGATACATGATGCGCAGATTCGCCAGAATGATGCGCGATATCAAAAAACCCAAACAAAGAACAATACCGGCACCCATCAGGCCGATAGCAAGAGGTAGATAATGGCCGAAACAAATAGCAGGCTGGAGGCAATTCTACAGCGGTTTGATGAGGATTGGACAGCCAGCGAAGAAGCCAGAACCGAGGCGCGTAACGATCTATTCTTTAGTCGTGTGTCGCAATGGGACGACTGGCTAAACAAATATACAACCCTGCAATACCGTGGACAGTTTGATGTCGTACGCCCTGTGGTGCGCAAACTGGTGGCAGAGATGCGCCAGAACCCGATTGATGTGATGTACCGACCCAAAGAGAGCGCCAATCCTGATAGTGCTGATGTTCTGATGGGGATGTACCGAACAGACATGAGACACAACACGGCTAAAACATCGGTAAATATTGCTGTTCGTGAGCAAATAGAATGTGGTGTCGGCGCATGGCGTTTGGTGACGGACTATGAAGACCAAGACCCGACCAGTAATAATCAGGTCATTCGCCGCGTTCCTATTCACGGTGCCTGTTCCCATGTCATTTGGGACGGCAATAGCCAGCAGATGGACAAATCTGATGCAAAGCATTGCACCATCATCCATTCACTGAGTAAAAACGGCTGGACGGCATTTGCTGAGGAATTCGGGTTAGATGGTGATGACATTCCCTCATTTCAAAGTCCCAATACATGGACGTTCCCGTGGTTCACGCAGAACACTATTCATGTAGCGGAATACTACGAGGTAGAGGAGAAGAAAGAACTCGTATTCATCTATCAAGACCCGTTATCTGGCGAACCTGTCAGCTATTTCAAGCGCGAAATCAAAGACGTGATCGATGAACTGGCTGATAAAGGGATGGTCAAGATAGGTGAGCGCAAGGTTAAACGTCGCCGTGTCTATAAAACCATTCTGTCATGCTCCGCTGTACTGAAAGATCGTGAACTCATTGCAGGTGAGCATATACCCATTGTTCCGGTATTCGGTGAATGGGGCTTCGTAGATGATAAAGAAGTCTATGAAGGTGTAGTCAGGCTGACAAAAGACGGTCAACGCTTGCGCAACATGATCATGTCATTCAATGCTGACATCGTAGCCCGAACGCCGAAGAAGAAACCGATATTCTGGCCTGAGCAAATCGCTGGTTATGAGCATATGTACAGTGGTACGGATGATTATCCGTATTACCTAGTGAACAAAACGGATGAAAATAACGGAGATCTGCCTACTCAACCGATCGCTTACATGGATAACCCAGAAGTACCACAGGCTAATGCCTATATGCTGGAAGCGGCGACTAATGCAGTGAAATCCGTTGCTACAGTGGGTGTTGATTCTGAAGCGGTGAACGGTAATCAGGTAGCATTCGATACCATCAATCAGCTAAATATGCGGTCAGACCTAGAAACCTATGTGTTTCAGGACAATCTATCTACCGCCATGCGCCGAGATGGTGAGATATACGCCTCAATCGTCAATGATATCTATGATGTGCCGCGCAATGTAGTGATGACATTACCAGATGGCAGCGAGAAAGATGTGCAGGTTATGTCTGAGGTCGTGGATCTAATGACGGGGCAGCGTGCAGTACTCAATGATGTTCGCGGGCGTTATGAGTGCTACACCGATGTTGGTCCATCTTTCCAGTCAATGAAAGAACAGAACCGAGCTGAAATCGGCGAGTTATTGAAATCGGTTCCCATTGAGCATCCGGCGTGGAATGTGTTGCTACTTCAATTCCTGTCATTGTTGGATGGCAAAGGTATTGATATCACAAGAGAGTACGCCACTAAACAGCTTGTTACACAAGGACTCAAGAAACCAGAGACACCGGAAGAGGAGCAATGGCTGGCTGAGGCTCAGCAACAATCTCAGCAGCAACAAGATCCAATGATGGTGGCAGCAATGGCAGAGCAAGAGAAAGCGCAAGCTGAAATCGTCAATGCTCAAACCAGAGCACAAGAGACACAAATCAAAGCATTCACCGCTCAGCAACAGGCTCAAGAATCACAAGCTAATACCGTTTATAAGTTGGCTCAGGCTAGGAACATAGATGAAAAAGCCGTGGTGGACGCTATCAAATTGCTGAATGAGGTTGCTAAACAGCAACAATCCAACATCCCTACCGCCAATACTGGCGAGATCCCTCAAACCATGTGAGAGAGTAATAAACATGAGCGATACCAACGAAATTCAGGCTACTGAAGAATTACCCCTGTCCGGCACTCAGGCGGCGGCATCCACTGAGAGCAATGTTGATAATGCCAATTCAACGGGGCAGAGCGACGGCTTTGAGATTGTCCTGAGTGACGATGAGACCCAGAAACAAGACCCGGCAACTAATGCCCATTTTGCAGCCAAGCGTATCGAACGCAAGCGCCAGCGCGAGCTGGAGCAGCAAATGGAGGCAGTGCAGCGCGGAGAGTTACCGGAGGATTTACGGGTAAAACCTGAGTTACCCACACAGCCAGATATCAATAATTATCTGTCTGATGATGCATTGGCGAAATATGACTACGACCAAAACAGGGCGCTAGCAGCATACCAACAAGCCAATCTTGAATGGCAGATGAATGCGATGGATGCTCGCAGTAATGCAGTAGCCGAGCAAGGCCGCAGGACTCAGGCGTTTACCCAGCAATCAGCACACATTGTCGAGTCAGCAAGGAAACACTATGACGCCGCAGAAAAACTTAACCTGCCTGATTATCAGGAAAAAGAGGACGCTTTCCGCCAAGTCGTACCGCCCGGTATTGATACGGAAATTATGCATCTCTTCCCTGAGAAGTCGGCTGCGATCATGTATCACCTGGGCGCAAATCCAGAGAAAGCGCGGCAACTGCTGACACTCGGATCACAGCAAGCGTTAATCGAACTTACGCGCCTTGCTGACAAGTTAACTATCAAACCTCGCGGTAAGCAAATCTCTGCCGCTCCTCCGGCTGATACACCATTAAGTGGCGATGTTACTGCCGCTAATCGTGACGCCATTCAGAAACAGATGGATGCAGCAGCAAGCAAGGGTGACACGGGGCTTTATCGCAAGCTAAAACAACAGTTGAAAGGAATTTGAAATGGCTTTAAACGAAGGTCAAGTAATCACATACATGGTCGATGAAATTATCGAGACCGTGGAAAACCTTACGCCAATGGCGCAGCGCGTAGATAAGTATGCACCGCCTGCGGGTGATATGCAGCGTTCACAGAATACCGTGTGGATGCCGTTGGAACAGGAAGCGCCTACCCAGCAGGGTTGGGATCTCACCAACAAAGAAACGGGTATCTTGGAGTTGTCCGTTAAGTGCAACATGGGCGTGCCTGATAACGACTTTTTCCAGCTTCGTGCGGATGATCTGCGTGATGAGCGTTCCATACGTCGCCGTATCAAAGCATCCGGTCAGAAACTGGCGAATAACGTTGAGATGGCCATCGCTAAGCAGGCCGTTGAGATGGGTTCTCTGGTAGTGGCAAGCCCTGAACAAATTGGCTCAGCTAAAACGGGCTGGGATTTCATTTCTGAGGCTGAGGCACTCATTTTCTCCCGCGAGTTGAATCGCAGCGCGGGTCTGTCTTTCTTCTTCAACCCGACAGATTACCGTGGGGCGGGTCAGGATCTGGCAGGTAAGGATTTCTTCGGACGTATTCCAGAAGAGGCGTATAAGGCTGGCACTATCCAGAAACAAGTGGCCGGATTCAATGACGTTCTGCGCTCTCCGAAAATGCCCTCTCTGCCAGCGTCAACCGCCACAGGCCTCACCGTCTCTGGTGCGCAGAAATTCAAGCCGCAAGCGTGGATTACTGATGCTGATGGAAACCACGAGAACGTAGATAATCGTACCGCTGTCGTTAAGTTGAGCGGCGCTGGTTTGAAACGCGGCGATAAGATTTCTTTCGCTGGTGTGAAATATCTGTCTCAGATGGCGAAGAACATTCTGACACAAGATGCAACGTTCTCCGTTGTGGCTATAAACGGAAATGATGTCACTATCACACCAAAGCCTGTTGCACTCAGCGACGACAAGTTAACACCGGAAGAACGCGCCTATGCCAACGTGAATATCTCGCTGGCTGATGGGATGGCGGTCAATGTGTTGAACATCAAGACAACGCAAGCCAACATTTTCTGGGCTGATGATTCTATCCGTCTGGTGTCCCAACCGATCCCAGTCAATCATGATCTGTTCTCAGGCATGAAGACAGAATCATTTTCAATCCCTAACGTGGGGCTGAATGGTGTCGTGGCCTACCAAGGGGATATCGGCACATTGTCCGGTAAGTGCCGTATTGCGCTGTGGTACTCCGCGTGTGCGGTTCGTCCAGAGGCTATCGGTGTCGGGTTGGCAGGTCAGAAATAATCACAAGGGGGCTTCGGCTCCCTTTTTATTTTGAGGTAAATCATGCAAAAGATGCTCTACAAATCAGGCGGCGACGTCAATGTCTGGGGAATGATGCTGCAAATCACGGTCATTGAACCAGAGGAATTGGACGAATATTTGGCTGATGGCTGGGTTGAAAATCCCATGGATACGTTGAAACCTGAGCCAGTGAATCTCGGCAAAGGTAAGGTAGGTGAAAATGGGGCTGACAACAAAGGGTGATTTGGTTAATGCGGCATTAAGAAAACTGGGCGTTGCCTCTAATGCCACGCTGACTGATATCGAACCGCAATCAATGGAAGATGCGATTAATGATTTAGAGTTGATGATGGCGGAATGGTATCAGGACGGCGCAGGTATTGATGCTGGTTATCGATTTGCAGAGGGTAATAATTTACCCGCTGACGGTGACGAGCACGGCATGAAAAGTAGCGCTATCAGTGCCGTTATTCATAACCTCGCTGTGCGGATTGCCCCAGATTACGCCATTGAGCCATCAATAAAGATCATCAACACCGCCAGATATGGCAAAGAGCTTTTGTATAAGCAATCTGCCATATCTCGCGCCCAGAAATCACGCTCTGATTATCCAGCACGAATGCCTATTGGTTCAGGTAATCACTGGGCGACTGTTAACGGCTGGCATTTTTATCCGGGAGGCAAACCACATGCCGATTCAACAACTCCCCCTGATGAAGGGGACGGGTAAAGACTACAAAAGCGCTGATTACGTTGATTTGCTCCCTGTCAACATGCTGGCGACACCGAAAGAAATATTGAGCGCATCTGGCTATCTCCGCTCCTTTCCCAGCATCACAAAACGCGCTGATGTTACTGGTATCTCACGAGGTGCCGAGTTCAATACTAAACAGTCGGCTGTTTATCGTGTGTTGGGTAATAAGCTGTATAGGGGGGCAAATGCTATTGGTGATGTCTCCGGCTCCGGTCGGATCAGCATGGCACACAGTTACAATAGTCAGGCGGTAGCGGCCAATGGTGTAATGTCACTTTATCGCTATGACGGTGCGGTCAAACGTCTGGAGAACTGGCCTGCCTCGTCTAAATTCAAACAATATGAAATTGGCTCTGTGCGTGATATTTGTCGCTCTCGTGGGCGCTACATTTGGGCTAAAGATGGCACTGATACGTTTGGTGTAACCGATTTGGATGATGAATCACATCCAGACCGTTATCGTGCATTGTACAGGGCTGAATCACAACCAGATGGTATCATCGGCATTGATACATGGCGCGATTTCGTGGTGTGTTTTGGTTCATCAACGATTGAGTATTTCTCTCTGACGGGTGCGACTGATACACAGGCCGCTATCTATGTTGCTCAGCCCTCATTAATGGTACAGAAAGGTATTGCCGGCACTCACTGTAAAACTGTATTTGGTGACTCCCACGCTATTATTAGTAATCAGGCAACGGGCGCACCTTCAGTCTATATTATCCAGCAGGGACAGGCATCTCCGATAGCTACAGCATCCATAGAGAAAATTCTTCGGGATTACACCGCTGATGAATTGGCAGCAGGCATTATGGAAACTCTGCGGTTCGATGCACACGAATTATTGATTATCCACCTACCGCGTCATGTTTTGTGCTACGACGCCTCAGCCAGTCAGAGTGGTGTGCAATGGTGCATCCTGAAAACTGGCCTGTTTGATGATGTCTATCGCGGCATTGATTTCATGTTCGAGGGTAATCAGATAACGGTTGGTGATAAATGCGAGCCTATGACCGGACAGCTTAATTTCTCTGCATCTGACCAGTACGGGCAGCAGCAGGAGCATTTGCTGTATACGCCAATGTTCAAAGCCGACAACGCACGGGTATTCGATTTCGAGCTGGAAGCCTCTACTGGTGTATCTCAATACGCTGACAGGTTATTTCTCTCTGCAACGGCTGATGGTATCAATTACGGGCGCGAGCAGATGATCGAACAGAACGCACCATTTATCTATGACAAACGGGTATTGTGGCGACGTGTTGGTCGTATCCGTAAAAACATCGGATTTAAAGTGCGAGTAATCACCAGATCTCCTGTCACTCTCTCCGGCTGTCAAATCAGGTTGGAATAATTATGGCTGATAATAATCTCAAAAATCCTGTAGAGATACAGGCGACTCGAATAGATGCAACACTGCTCCCCAGTAATTTCTCCCAGCCCTATTTTCTGTATGTTGTTCAACAGGGAGCTGATTTAGGGAATGTGGCAAATAAGGCTAATCAGGCGGGTGACGGTGCTTATGATGCTCAGGTTAAAAACGATGAGCAAGATATTATCCTGGATGATCATGGAAAAAGAATAACTCGGGCAGAAGAAACGCTAGAAGACCACGAAGTCAGAATCACCAAAGCAGAGGAAGACTTAGCAAAACTTGAAGTTAGGGTTTTGAATATCGAGCATGACGTTGATGGTCTTAAGATAAAGATACAAGACATAGATGGTCAGGTATCTGAAATAAAAGTTGACTATGTATCCAAGAAGGCAACAGCAACTCAAGTTATCTCGTCACCCATCGATGTAAAAAACAACTACCTAATAAATGGCCTTAATGTTGTTGGTCAAAGGATTACTGGCTTTACTGCAATGACAGGATCGGCAAATAAAGGGGCAATTGATGCCAACCAGTCATGGACAGCAGAAGAAACGTATACACGGTCAACAATTCAATCCCTGATGAATCAGGTCACATTATTGGCGCAACGCTCCAAAGGATACGACGACGCACTTCGAGCTCACGGACTCATCGACTAATGACAAAAATAGACACTATCACTGGTTCACAACTCATGCGGCTGTGGGGCGTTTCGTCGTGGGTGGATTATCCGGCTGATTATTATCTCTGGCAGGGGTGTGGTGTATTTGTGGTGATTGAGCGAGGCGAACATGTTGAATTGCATATGGCAATGAAGAAAGGTGAAAGGCATCGCTCCAGTGATGCAGCCAGCGACATTCTTTCACTGATTGGCAATAGGGTTATCCATGCGCCGATCCTTTCAGCATCGAAGCACGTCTGTAATTTGGCGAGAAAATTTGGCTTTCACCTGCAATCAGATGATGTCGTTGAACTCATTGATGGACGCAGAGAACAATTATTTTTAATGGTTAGGAGTTAATTATGGGTGGAATAGTTAGCGGTATCGGTAGTGCTGTAGGCGGGATAATTGGGGGTATTGGGGCGAGCAAAGGTGCCAAAGAGCAGGCTCGTTCGAATGACCGTGCAATGGATAACCAAATGGCTATGTATGAAAAGCAGCTTGAGTTGCTTGAGCCATTTAGGAAAGCAGGTGTATCTGGGTTAGAGGGTTTGCAAGGCATGGCAGGTAAACCCATTGATAGAAATGCTTTAACAGCAGAGTATTTAAAAAGTCCTGAATATCAGATGATGGCAGACCAAGCAAGATACCAACAATTAGCGTCGGCAGAGGCCACTGGCGGTCTTGGGTCATCATCAAACGGTAATGCGCTTGCTGCTATAACGCCTCAGCTTGTTCAGCAGTATCTCGGTAATATGCAAGGGCAACAGCAAGATATGTATAACCAGTTGATGGGCTTAACTAACGTTGGCTTGTCTGGTGCGGGCGCTCAGTCTGCTGCTTCGGCTGGAAATGCTAATGCTATGGGAGCTTTATATGGTCAACAAGGGGCAATAAATGCAGGGAGGAAAGCGCTTCCGTGGCAGATTGCAGCAGGGGCAAACAACAGCATCAATAACGGTGCATCGCAGGATATTAATCAGTTCGGTGGCATGGTTGGCAAAATGTTTGGCGGGATGATGGGGGGCGCGTTCTGATGACTCAACCAATTAACTATTATGAATCTCTCATGCCTGATCTGGCAGGTCAGGCACTAAAGGAGACACAAAATAGGCTCGGTCAATCTCAGTTGACAGGGCTAAACCTGCAAAACCAGCAAATGCAGCAGCAGATGAGCGAACAGCAGGCATTTAGACAGGCGTTACCCGGTGCAATCAATGATCCGCAAAAGTTGCGAGAACTGGCGGTTCAATACCCCTCTCAGTTACAAAATATTCAGGCTCAATTGGGGTTCAGAAGCGCACAAGATGTTGCAGCACTAGATAGCACGGTAAATCAATTGCAATTAGCGATATCGACAGGCGATCCGCGCAATGTGGCGGCAGCTATTGTGCAGAATGCTGAGGTTATTCAGTCTAAAGGTGTTGAGCCTCAGCAGCTAATGGCGATGTATGCAAATAATCCTGAGCAGCTTAATGAAGTTCTCTCGACCGTTAAGCTAGGGACGCTGAGTGCTAAAGACCAGTTTGAAGTGTTGGATAAACGCGAAGGCCGAGAGGTTGACCGTGGGAAGTTAACTGAAACCATGCGGAGTAATCGTGCGTCTGAGTCGCTACAGGCCAGAAATCAAGATATCCAAGTTCGCGGGCAGGATATTAGTCGAGCTAATGCTCTTACTTCTGCCTATGCCCCGACATCAGCAATGCAGAACTACCAACAGTATGCAAACATGCTAAAAGCTGATCCTGAAGGGGCTAAAACATTTGCTCAGGCCGCTGGAATAAATCCATCTGAGAAGAAGTTATTTAAAGTAGAAACTATGCCGGATGGTTCGGTAATGAAATATTATTCAAACGGAGAAGAGGAAAAAGGGAAAATTACCGATCCGATTAAAGACGCTAATATGCGTAAGCCCCTATCCGTGCGGGAGGCTGACGGCATATTACAGAAAGCCAGTGAAGGTTCCAAATCTGCGGCTGGCTTTGCTATGCGCATTGAAGATGGGTTATCAGGCATGGATCAATTAATGAAGTCCAGTCAGATTTCGCCACAAAGAGCGGCATTTATTTCTGCCCGTCTGGGTGATGGAATGATTGCAAATACTGCGTTAAGCCCATCTGAACAAGCCTATTTACTTCATGCCAGAGATACAGTTAATGCCATCTTGCGCAAAGATACTGGAGCGGCCATAACCGATGCAGAGACGAAAGAATATGGTAGGTTATATCTTCCTCAGCCCGGAGAAAGTAACAAAGCTTTAGATGTGAAGAACAAAAAGCTGGAAGCTAGATTCAAAACATTTCGCGGTGAATCTGGGTTGGCTTATGAAGCAATGAAAGTATCGTCAAAAGCGTATGATGCTCAAGAACAGACTGTTGCCGATACCCAACAATCATCTTCATCTGGCGGGGTTAGTGAGGGAGCAACAGCAACCAATCCAAACACAGGACAAAAAATAATATTTAGAGGTGGCAAATGGCAACCAATGTAGTATTACCTGATGGTTTTGTTTTGGATAGCGACAATTCAGTAAATTCAGCTCCCTCACTTCCTGATGGCTTTGTTCTTGATAGCCAGCAACAAGCGCCACAGCAATCTGAACGCGGACTTTTCGGTGATGTTGCAGCCGGAATTGCTGAAACAGGGAAATCACTAGCTCAGGCGGGTGTAAATGTTGCAAATATTATCCCTGATGTTGGTGATGCAGTTGTTAGTGCTGGTGCGTGGGCGGGTGAAAAGATCGGCTTAGGTGATGGAACATACACGCCCGCTACACGATTCGAATTACCCGACAATCTCAAGCCAACAACAACCGAGGGTAAGGTGCTTTCACAGGCTCTGCCATTCTTGGTAAACCCCGCGGGGACTGCATCTCGTGGCGCGGCATTAACCGAAAAGGCCGCCCGGCTTGCTGCTGAGAACGCAGTCGGTGTACTGGCTGAAAATGCAGGAAAAGGCGAAAACGGGAACCTAGCAACAGATTTAATGACGGCCACGGCACTAAGCGCCGCCACGAAGGGATTGTTTAACTTAGCCGGGGCTGGATATAGAGGCATCAAAGGAGCGATGACACCAGAGGCTCAACAAGCGGTACAATTTGCCGAGCGCAACAATGTTCCATTGATGACTACTGATGTTGTCCAGCCAGCGACATTTGCAGGGCGATCAGCTCAAGCTCTTGGTGAGAAAATTCCAATCACAGGAACAGGTGCCCCCAGAAGAGCGCAGCAGCAAGCCAGAGAAGGCCTGATTGAGAATTTCTCTCGTCGTTACGGAGTGTCAAATCCAGAAGCGGTAATGGCTAGTCTGAATAGAAAGTCTGGTTCTGGCGGATATATCAGAGAAGCGGCTGGAAATAGATTGAATGCTATATCTACGGACATGGCGGTAGTTGGTGAAATACCCACAGCCAGATCATTGCAAGCCATTGATAAAGAGGTGGCTTACTTAGGCAGGCTGGGTGATGTTTCAGACCAGGCAACCATCAATCAATTACAAAACTATAGGAACGAAATAGCCAAGGGAGCAGACTTTCAGCACCTAAGAGACCTGAGAACTCAGTTTAGGCAGGATGTTAGAGGGGAAAGAGCTGTCTGGCCGTCTCAATCTGAGGCGGCAGTTAACCGGGCATATAAGGCTATGACCGAAGATATTGATGCAGCAGTGAGGCAAAATCTAGGTAATGAAGCTGTACGCAGGTATCAGCAAGCCACTGAGATATATGCCAGAGAGGCTGTCAGCGTAAATAACACACGGCTTAAAAACGTATTGCAGAAGGGCGAATTGACGCCAGAAGTAGCTAATAACTTGCTTTTCAGTAATAAGCGGAGTGAGGTTGCCAGATTGTATCGTTCTCTGGATGAACATGGACGTCAATCGGCAAGGGCTGCCATTATCGGCAAGGCTTTTGAATCATCCGGTGGAAGCCCTGATAAATTCCTAAACGCAGTCAACCGACTTGGAAATCAAACGGGTATATTCTTTCGAGGTCAAGAACGGCAATATCTCAATGGATTAACTCGCTATCTTGATTCAACCAGAAGGGCAGCAAGAGCCGGAGCAGTAACGCCCACAGGACAAGAGTTGCTACAAGTGGGTGTGCCAGCAGGTATAGCAACTGATGTTGTTGGAACCGGTGGTATGGGGACGGCGGCTTTTGGGTCTTATGGGGCATTAGCCAGAGTTTATGAAAACCCTCGCGTCAGAAACTTTATGTTGCGACTGGCTAACACACCAAGAGGCAGTACCGCAGCCGATGCAATAATAGAGCGAACTCAATCACTGGTTAATTCTATTTTGCAAGGAGAAAGAGCCGAACTGACTAATAAGAATTAACTGATTGTTATTTTAGGAAATCACCTATTTTCACAGCGCCGCTTAACTGCGTTTTTACATCCAAATTTAATACACACAGCAAATCTGCTGGGATTTCGCACGTCTGGAGAACATAAATGTCAGAAATAATACCTAATGTTGTCGTCTCAATGCCGTCTCAGTTATTTACTATGGCACGCTCTTTCAAGGCGTGCTCTAACGGTAAGATTTACATCGGCAAGATAGACACAGACCCAACCATACCAGAGAACCAGATTCAGGTTTATATGGAACGTGAGAATGGTGATTTGGTTCCAGCACCACAGCCTATCATTATCAATGCTGCTGGTTATCCGGTTTATGCCGGACAGATTGCTAAGTTCGTGACCGTTGAAGGTCACTCTATGGCTGTTTATGACAGTTATGGCGCTCAACAGTTTTATTTTCCTAACATTTTGAAATATGAACCTGACAGGTTAAAACAGCAATTATCATCAGATACTGGATATCAGTTAGTGGGAGGATTAAGCGCAAATTATATGCGTGTATATGATACTGTTGCAGATATGCGATCTGACACTGGGTTAATGGTTGACTACCTAGTTAAAACCAGAGGGTTCTATGCTCGTAATGATGGTGGTGAGGCTATTTACCTAATCACCAATAATACATCTGATGATTTGGTTAACCTGAAATTAGATAATGGTCTAACGGCCTCGCTGGAATCAAAAACTAATGTCAATATTTTAAGTGTTGGTGCTAAAGCTGATACGGACATAGGTGGTATTTTATCTAAGCTACAAGATATTGCAGAGGTTAATACTATCCTTATTCCGGCACAGAGCTTTGATTGCAACACAAAGATTAATGTTAAAAAGAATTTTAAGTTTTCAAATGGTGCGCAAATTATCAATAGAACATTGCGTGATGATATGTTTGTTTTTGAGATAGATCATATTGAATTTAGTACGGAAGGATATGGAAATAAGGCCAGAATCGCAGTGGACACCGTACTTACAGGGTGGGATCATGCAGTTTGTTTGGTATTAGGGAAAAATAATTTACGCAATATAACTATTTGCAATTTAAATTTAGTTGGGTGCAAAGGTGATAAATCAGGCACGTCTCTTATGTTACGGGCAGATTTAAGTGGGGATGGTGGGCAGTACGTCGATGAACGCCGTAGATGGAATAGTATTTGCTGGGGTCGATTCAATAATCTTACATTAGGCTTTGGTAAATACGCCTTGCAGATACTAGCAGTTCAACCAAAAAAAGAGGATGTAGTAGCTGAGGGCATGGCAGGTTCAGATGGCGGCTCTTGGATTACATCGTGTCAGTTTAAAAACTTACATATTGAAGGTGCTCAGCATGGCTTCATTTTAAAATGTGTACCTATAGTGCAAGGCCAGTATCCGTACAATACTCAGATAGCAGAGATACAATCTGATTTTGTTCAGCAGTGGGGCGGAGACGCGGTACACGCTGTTTACATTGATGGAGCAGGGCAAAATAAGATAAATTTCTTTGCTTGGGATTATGATGGATACCCTACAAAACCAGAGAAAATGGTCGTAGTTAAAGGTATTGATGGCGGCGATAATATAATTAGTGGGAATGCATCACTCAATTATGTCGAAATGCAATCATATGTCCATAACGTATACAAGTTGGAATATGAAGCGGAAGATTACACCGCCACACTGCACCGTAGAATTTGCTGTTTGAAAAGTATGGGGTCGAAAGGTCTTGTTATAGATAATTCATATTATACATCAGTTGGAATATATTCAGTTGAAAGCTACCCTCAAGATGATTATGCATTTAAATTGAAGTTTAGACCAGGATATTCTTCATTTCAGAGGCCATATGTCATGTGCACAAGCTGTAATAATGCGGATGGAATAACATTGAAGCCACTTTACAATAACCCATCTTCCAGTGTTGGCGAGTCTTATTTTTATTTAATGAAAGCTAATGGGGAGTTAATAAAGCCAAACCAACTAAGTGAAGGCATGATGTTTTTTGTTGAAATAATATGCGTTTAATAAAACATAAAGGCCGAATATCGGCCTTTTTTTATTAGTTACACTCTATTTTTCCTAAATGGTATAGAATGCCATCGTTAAATTTAATTATTGAATATGTACCATTATAATTTTTTACAATATCAATACAATTAATGCTACTTGGAATATCATCATAATATCCTTTAAACTCAAAAAGAGGAAATATTTTACTCATATAGTTTGTTAGACTGCCAATTCGACTACCAACAATGCCTTTAAGAAATGGTATCTTTTGTAATATTTGGTCGGTTATATAAGGTGGTTGCAGGTAACCATAGACATACACCGGACTATCTATGTTTAGGTTTCTGTAATCATAGTACATTGACCTAATTACATCTTTTTCATACTCAACATATGCCTTGCTTGCATTTATATAATTTGTTGATATAGAGAAGAATAATAATACAGGTGGTATTATAGATATAGAAGCAAGTAAGTTTATATATTTATTATTACTTTCTGTCGTCACTAAAATGCAAATAAGCATTATAAGTGCATTTACTCCGATCATTATTCTAGGTTCGTATACTGGTTTTTTTAACAAAAAGAATATGATAAAGGATGAAATGAAAGACAAAGAAAAAAACAAGAAAAACAATACATTTGTTTTTTTTATTTTGCTTAAAAAAATAAATCTTATCAATTTAATAACTAATAAAATAATGATAACGGAGAATATAATTGCAAATTCATGGTTAATTAATATTGTTAAAGTGTCGTACAAATTTGAAAAATTTAATTTTATTGAACTGATTATGCTATCAGATGAAATGCTGATTGATTCAGCCCTATACTTTGCATATCCACCACCAACATAGAATGGTGACACTATAAAATAGTATATAAATAAAGATAAACCACCAGATATAACTCTGGCAATGTTAGTTATTCCACTGCTACTATTACATAGGTAAGATAATAAAATTAAAGCATAGAATACTGGCAGGGATGCCTGATATGTTGTTAATAAGCACATAACAGACAACATCGAAACTATACAATGTACATATAATTTTGCTCTTTCATTAATAATAAAAGGTAATGTAGCGAATAATATTGATAGCGCCATTGTTACAACATCGAAATGATATAGTAGGTTTTGTATATAAAATGGGCTTAAAAACAATAATGACGATGAAATAACTACAGCTATTTTATTGCTTTTTACTATATATGTACAAATTACTCCGCATGATATTGCTGATATAATTATTGCCAATATCTGTGACATAGGTGCTATATCGGTTAACCTACCATCAAAGTTCAATAATTTTATTATTAAGTTTGTTAGTGGTCTACCGTCCAAATCCCAATCGAAATATTGAGATACAACCCTACCATTGTCATCTCTATAGTATGTGCCGAATAAAAAAATAGGCACCATATACAAACATAAAATTATAGATGAATTTTTGCAGTTAGAAATAAAAGAGTTCATCTTACTTCCTTCTAATAATATATTTTGGTCTTTGTTTTGATTCAGTGTATATTCTACCTATGTACTCTCCCAGCACACCAATACCAATAAGCTGAATACCGCCTAAGAATAAAATTGATACTAATAATGATGGATAGCCCGGAACAGGATTATCCCATATCAATTTGTCGATAATCATCCAGATGCCATAAATAAATGAAAGTGCAGCAACACCTAATCCAATATATGTCCAAACTCTTAATGGGAAGGTAGAAAAACTGGTGATACCTTCCAGCGCTAAGTTCCACAACTTCCAGCCGTTAAATTTAGATTCTCCTGCGGAGCGTTCTGCGCGAGTGTATTCAACAACCTCAACATTGCCACCAACCCACGAAAGAATACCTTTCATGAACAAGTTGCGTTCTGGTAATTTTTTTATGTTCTCAACAGTTTCACGAGACATTAGGCGAAAGTCACCGACATTCTCTTCTATTTTTGGTGTGCTGATTTTGTTATGCAGTTTGTAGAACCATTCCGCTGATTTGCGTTTTAGCAAACCATCAGTCGAGCGATCTGTTCGTTTTGCTAATACAACGTCAGCCCCTTCTTGCCATTTCTCTATTAACTGTGGGATAACCTCTATTGGGTCTTGCAAATCAACATCAATAGGAATGACCGCATCACCAGTAGCATGATCAAGACCTGCAAATAGGGCTGGCTCCTTACCGAAGTTACGAGTAAAGCTGAGAGGGATAACTAACTGATCTGATATAGCAAGAGCATTAATTATGCTTTCTGTCAAATCTTTACTGCCATCATTAATGAATAAAATTTCAATATCATATTTTTTTAGTTCTTCATTTTCTCTGACGGTCTTATAGAAAATTGGTATTGCTTCCTCTTCATTGAAGACAGGCACGACCAGTGAGATTTTCATTATTCTTTACCCTTAAAGACGAAAAATTTTGAGTATACAAACCCTAGCACTAAGCTAATCGCAGAGAACGCAATTAATGTTGCTATAGGTTGTATGTTCATCACATCAGATAGATGTCCTGTAAGGTAGCTCAACAGCCCCATAAATGAAACAAACGCAATATATCGCCCTCCAGTGGCTTTTTTTTGGAAGGTAAATTTAGCATTTGCATAAAAAGAAAATGTTACGGCTGCGCAGAAACCAACTAAGTTACTGATTGCTTGAGTTGCACTAAATAGATACATCAGAACAGCGAACAGTAACCAATGGATTAGTGTGTTGATAACACCAATTGACACATATTTTGTGAATAACTTTATCATTTTCAATAAATTATATGAAATTTAACGCACTAGCATATCACTTTAGGGAGAATTTATCACCTACTTAGGTTATTGCAACCCCCTTATACCCTACGATCTCCGCTTTTCTTTAGGTAGTCGCAGGGTTTGATATCTCATCAATGTAGTCAGTGGGCTGGTGGGTGTGACACTGTGTCGAAACTGTGACACAAAAAAGGATGAATGACACAAAAAACGGCAAAATATGACATATCAGATATTGTTAGGCTGGCGTGTACAGTGGCTTTATTAATGATTAGAATGTGCTTATTTTTGTAATACATCAGACTGTTTTTCTGATGTCTGGAGGTTAAGTGAAATTTGAGTTACAAAAGACGGATGGGAATGCCCGCCGTGGCCGCCTGATTTTTGATCGTGGTGTTGTGGAGACGCCTGCATTTATGCCTGTGGGGACTTACGGCACAGTAAAAGGCATGACACCGGAAGAAGTTAAAGAAACGGGTGCTCAGATCCTGTTGGGGAATACTTTCCATTTATGGCTGCGTCCTGGACAGGAAATCATGAAACTGCACGGTGACTTGCATGATTTTATGCAGTGGCACGGCCCTATCCTGACGGATTCTGGCGGTTTTCAGGTCTTCAGCCTTGGTGCGATGCGTAAAATCAAAGAAGAAGGCGTTCATTTCCGTAACCCTATTAATGGGACGCCCGTTTTCCTCAGCCCGGAAAAATCCATGGAAATCCAATATGATTTGGGTTCCGATATCGTCATGATTTTTGATGAATGTACGCCATATCCCGCAGATTGGGATTATGCGAAGCGTTCCATGGAAATGTCATTACGCTGGGCGGCACGCAGTCGTCAGCGTTTTAACGAGTTAGGCAATAAAAATGCCCTGTTTGGTATTATTCAGGGCAGTGTGTACGAAGATTTGCGCGATGTTTCTGTGAAGGGACTGGTCGAAATCGGTTTTGACGGTTACGCGGTGGGTGGTCTGGCCGTGGGAGAACCAAAGGAAGATATGCATCGTATTCTGGAGCATGTTTGTCCGCAGATCCCACAGGATAAGCCACGTTATTTGATGGGCGTCGGTAAACCAGAAGATCTGGTTGAAGGTGTCCGTCGTGGTATCGATATGTTTGACTGTGTCATGCCGACCCGTAATGCTCGCAATGGCCATCTTTTTGTGACAGAGGGGGTGATCAAGATCCGCAATGCCAAACATAAAGAGGATACTTCTTCGCTGGATGAGCATTGTGATTGCTATACTTGTCGCCATTATAGCCGTGCATATCTGCATCATCTTGACCGCTGTAACGAAATTCTTGGTGCAAGGCTGAATACAATCCATAATTTAAGGTATTATCAGCGTTTGATGGCCGGAATTCGTAAAGCCATTGAAGAGAACAAACTGGAACAGTTTGTTGAAGAGTTTTATCAGCGGATCGGCAAACCCGTTCCGCCGTTAAATATATAATTTGGCGTGACTAACCAGCCTCAATATGTGTAGCATATCGGGCTGGTTTTTGATCGAGCCACTGTCGATTTTCGATAACAATATTTTCGGCAACAATGTTTTCGATAACAATGAGGGAAATTTGATGAGTTTTTTTATTTCTGAAGCTGCGGCATCTGCTGGCGCACCAGCGCAATCTCAGGGAAGCCCATATTCTCTGATTATCATGCTGGTTGTTTTCGGTTTGATTTTCTATTTCATGATCCTGCGCCCACAACAAAAACGTACCAAAGAACATAAGAAACTGATGGATTCCATCTCCAAAGGAGATGAAGTGCTGACTTCTGGTGGTTTGGTTGGTCGTGTCACTAAAGTGTCTGAAACAGGTTATGTTGTGATTGCCCTGAATGAGACCACAGAAATAACAGTCAAACGTGACTTCGTCGCCGCCGTTCTGCCGAAAGGTACAATGAAGGCTATTTAATTTTCTGATTTTCCCGAAGGGAACTGCCGTGTTGAACCGTTATCCTTTGTGGAAGTATCTGATGCTGATCGCTGCGATCCTCATCGGTTTGCTTTATGCACTTCCCAACCTATATGGTGAGGATCCGGCTGTACAAATCACTGGCGTGCGAGGCATCGCCGCCAGTGAAAAAACGCTGGACCAAGTCCGTAATGTTTTAGAAAAAGAACAAATCAAGAGTAAGTCCATTGCACTGGAAAATGGGGCAATCCTTGCTCGTTTCAATAATTCTGATGTTCAACTTCGTGCCCGTGAAGCATTGGTTTCCGCATTAGGAGAGCAATATGTTGTGGCATTGAACCTTGCGCCCGCGACACCCCTTTGGCTAAGTAAAGTGGGGGCTGAGCCGATGAAACTAGGGCTTGACCTGCGTGGAGGCGTTCACTTCCTGATGGAAGTGGATATGGAAACCGCACTGAGTAAGCTACAAGAACAGAACATTGATAGCCTGCGTTCTGAATTGCGTGATCAAGGCATCCTTTATTCCTCTGTCCGTAAGCTTGATAACTATGGAGTGGAAGTCCGTTTCCGCGATAATGATGCACGTTCCAAAGCGGAAAGTTATCTCGAACCCCGTCACCGTGATTTAGTCTTCTCCACTGGCGCGAATAGTACGCTGAAAGTCGTTATGAGTGACGATCGCCTGCGTGAAGCTCGTACCTATGCGGTACAGCAAAACATCACTATCATGCGTAACCGTGTTAACCAATTGGGTGTAGCAGAGCCGCTGGTTCAACGTCAGGGTGCAGACCGTATTGTCGTTGAGCTGCCTGGCATTCAGGATACTGCCCGTGCCAAAGAAATCCTCGGTGCAACGGCAACGCTGGAGTTCCGTCTGGTAAATAGCAATGTTGATCAGAGTGCCGCAGTATCTGGTCGGATTCCGGGTGATTCAGAACTGAAGTATTCCCGTGATGGCAATCCAGTCGTATTGTACAAGCGCGTGATCCTGACCGGTGACCATATTACGGATTCCACTTCCAGTACTGATGAATACGGTAATCCGCAGGTGAATATTTCGCTAGACAGTGCTGGCGGCAGTGCGATGTCTAACTTCACCAAAGACAACTTGCAAAAGCCTATGGCTACGCTGTTTGTAGAATATAAGGACAGTGGCAAGAAGGATGCCAAGGGCCGTGCATTATTGGTCAAGCAAGAAGAAGTGATTAACATCGCCACCATTCAGTCTCGTTTGGGCAATAGTTTCCGTATTACCGGAATTGGTAACCCGAATGAAGCCCGTCAGTTGGCGCTGCTGTTGCGTGCAGGTGCTTTGATCGCACCCATCCAGATTGTTGAAGAACGGACTATTGGGCCAACCCTTGGCTTACAGAATATCGAGCAGGGGCTTGAAGCCTGTCTGTGGGGCTTAATCTCTTCTATCCTGTTCATGGTGATTTACTACCGCAAGTTCGGGTTGATTGCGAGCAGTGCTCTGCTGGCTAACTTAGTGCTGATCGTCGGTGTTATGTCCTTGTTACCGGGGGCGACGCTGACGATGCCGGGTATTGCGGGTATCGTATTGACCCTCGCCGTGGCAGTGGATGCGAACGTTTTGATTAACGAGCGTATCAAAGAAGAGCTGCGTAACGGGCGTACGGTGCAGCAAGCGATTCATGAAGGCTACAAAGGTGCGTTCTCCAGTATCATTGACGCAAACCTGACTACGCTGATTACTGCTGTGATTCTGTATGCAGTGGGAACGGGTTCCATCAAGGGCTTCGCGATCACGACCAGCATTGGTGTGGCGACGTCGATGTTCACTGCCATTGTGGGAACACGCGCCGTCGTGAACCTGCTGTACGGCGGTAAGCGTATCAATAAGCTGTCAATTTAAGGAGCACGTTGTGGCACAGGATTACACTGTTGAACAATTAAACTATGGGCGTAAAGTCATCGACTTTATGCGCTGGGACAACGTTGCCTTTGGGATTTCGTTACTGTTGTTGGTCGCTTCCATCATTACGATGGGTGTCCGTGGGTTTAACTGGGGGCTAGATTTTACCGGTGGTACGGTAATCGAGATTAATCTGAGTAAACCCGCCGATCTGGATAAGATGCGCGAAAGCCTCACGAAAAACGGTTTTGCCGATCCGCTACTGCAAAACTTTGGCAGTAGCCGTGATGTGATGGTGCGTATGCCGCCTGTGACGGGCAATGCAGGGCAGGAACTGGGTAATAAAATTATCTCGGTTATCAACGCGAATATCGACAAAGATGCCGTCGTCAAGCGTGTTGAGTTTGTCGGGCCGAGTGTGGGAGGCGAGCTGGCGCAGACGGGAGCAATGGCTCTGCTGGCTGCGTTAATCAGTATCCTGATTTATGTCGGTTTCCGCTTTGAATGGCGTCTGGCATTGGGAGCTGTTATCGCACTGGCGCATGACGTGATCATTACACTGGGTGTATTGTCGTTATTCCACATTGAAGTTGACCTGACCATCGTGGCATCGTTGATGTCCGTTATTGGTTATTCATTGAACGACAGTATTGTGGTATCGGACCGTATCCGTGAAAACTTCCGTAAGATACGCCGTGGCACATCGTATGAAATCATGAACGTTTCCCTGACTCAGACTTTGAGCCGTACGATCATGACTTCAGCGACAACGCTGCTCGTTGTTCTGATGCTTTACATCTTTGGTGGTGAAATGCTGAAAGGTTTCTCACTGGCGATGTTAATCGGGGTTTCCATCGGTACAATATCTTCTATCTATGTTGCTTCTGCACTGGCCTTGAAACTGGGAATGAAGCGTGAGCATATGATTCAGCAGAAAGTTGAGAAAGAAGGGGCGGATCAGCCTTCCATTCTTCCTTAATAGCCTGACACGATCTAGTTCTGATATCGTTTAAACACCCTGTGAGTACTTACTTACAGGGTGTTTTTCATTATCACTTCAAGGTAAACTGTCTTCCCGTTCGGTTAACTGTCAGGAAACAATATGCATTGCCCATTTTGCGCAGCCGTTGATACTAAAGTTATTGATTCCCGTCTGGTAGGGGATGGCTCACAAGTGCGCCGTCGTCGTCAGTGTCTCGAATGTCATGAAAGATTCACCACGTTTGAAATCGCAGAACTGGTGATGCCAAGAGTGATTAAAAGTGATGACATTCGGGAGCCTTTCGACGAAGAAAAATTGCGTCGTGGCATGTTGAAGGCACTGGAAAAACGTCCTGTCAGCTCTGATGATGTGGAAACAGCGATTATCCATATTAAGTCACAAGTGAGGGCAACGGGAGAGCGAGAAATTCCATCCAAGATGATCGGGAATTTCGTGATGGATGCGTTGAAAAAACTCGATAAAGTAGCTTATATCCGTTTCGCATCTGTTTACCGCAGCTTTGAAGATGTTCGCGAATTTGGCGAAGAGATTGCCAGACTACAAGATTGAATATACTGGCTTTCGAAAATCTCAGGCTTTCAAAAAATCAGGCTTTCAAAAACTATGACTCTCGATGAAAAATATATGTCCCGTGCGCTGGAACTGGCGAATCAGGGACGTTTTACGACATCCCCAAACCCGAATGTTGGATGTGTCATTGTTCAGGGTGATCACATTGTCGGTGAAGGTTTCCATTTATGTGCCGGTGAACCTCATGCGGAGGTACATGCTCTCCGCATGGCCGGAGACAAGGCAAAAGGGGCAACGGCTTATGTCACCCTTGAGCCGTGCAGTCACCACGGTAAGACGCCTCCCTGTGCCGATGCGTTGATTGCAGCCGGTATCAGTCGTGTTGTGGCCGCTATGCAAGATCCCAATCCGCAGGTTGCAGGGCGTGGCTTGTATAAATTGCAGCAGGCAGGTATTGCTGTTGAGCATGGCGTGTTGATGGCGCAGGCGGAAGCGCTGAACAAGGGATTTCTCAAGCGTATGCGCACGGGATTCCCTTATTTGCAACTGAAAATGGGCGCGTCATTGGATGGACGGACTGCGCTGGCATCGGGTGAAAGCAAGTGGATTACGTCGCCAGAAGCCCGTCAGGATGTGCAGCAGTTGCGGGCGCAATGTAGTGCTATTCTCAGCTCCAGTGCCACGGTACTGGCAGATGATCCTTCATTGACTGTCCGCTGGCATGAATTGGAGGCTGAAATACAGGCGATTTATCCTCAAGAGCAAGTACGTCAGCCAACCCGGATCATTGTTGATAGCCAGAATCGCGTAACACCACAGCATCAAGTTGTACAGCAGGCGGGGCAATGTTGGTTAGCACGTACTCACCCCGATGAGCAGCAGTGGCCTGGCAATGTCGATCATATTGTATTGCCTGCCTACGGCGGGGGTGTTGATCTGGTTCTACTGATGATGCAATTGGGTAAACGTCAGATAAATTCGGTTTGGGCTGAATGTGGACCTGTTTTGGCGGGAGCATTGTTATCGCTGGGGCTAGTGGATGAGTTAATCCTCTATATGGCGCCAAAAGTGCTGGGAAATACTGCCCGTGGGCTGTTTACTCTCCCTGAGTTACAAAAATTATCGGATGCGCCTGAATTCACGCTGTTTGATGTTCGGCAGATTGGGCCTGATGTGCGTCTTCGCCTGCGGCCAGCGTATTGATTCAAGTTTGGACATAAATCAAGACGCAGAGAAAAAGAATGTGATAAGATCCGCGCCCCTGCGGATATGAATAAGGTATAAGGAAGGCTATGAACGTAATCAAAGGTGTTGTTGCAGCTCCAGAAGCCCGCATCGCCATTGCGATCGCCCGCTTTAACAACTTCATTAATGACAGCCTACTGGAAGGGGCCGTGGATGCGTTGGAACGCATCGGTCAGGTTTCTTCAGATAATATCACCGTAGTCTGGGTTCCAGGTGCTTATGAATTACCGTTAACGGTTAAGGCTCTGACTGAGACTCAAAAATATGATGCGGTTATCGCTTTGGGAACCGTTATCCGTGGCGGTACAGCCCATTTTGAATATGTTGCTGGTGAATGCAGCTCTGGACTGTCCAGTGTAGCGATGTCCAGTGATATTCCTGTGGCATTTGGTGTTCTGACAACCGAAAGTATTGAACAGGCGATTGAACGCGCTGGCACTAAAGCGGGCAATAAAGGCGCGGAAGCTGCCTTGACCGCATTAGAAATGATCAATGTAATCAAAGCCATTAAAGGCTGAATTTTTTAGTTTTAATTAAGGGGAATTTTGTGAAACCTGCTGCTCGTCGTCGTGCTCGTGAGTGTGCTGTTCAGGCAATTTATTCATGGCAATTATCCAAAAATGACATTGCTGATATTGAATTTCAGTTTTTGTCAGAGCAGGACGTAACCGGTGTTGATATCACCTATTTCCGTGAATTGCTGACTGGGGTAGCGGTCAATGCTGCAAAATTAGATGCTTTGATGGCTCCTTACCTTTCCCGTCAGCTTGAAGAGTTAGGTCAGGTGGAAAAAGCCATCTTGCGCGTTGCGATGTTTGAACTAAGCTTTCGTGATGATGTCCCCTATAAAGTGGCTATTAATGAAGGTATCGAACTGGCAAAAACGTTTGGTGCTGAAGATAGCCATAAATTCGTGAATGGGGTGTTGGATAAAGCTGGCCCGGCAGCACGCAAGAAAAAGTGATTGCTTGCCAGGAGTTCCCCATTATAACTCGATGATTTTACACATGAGGCCGGGAAACCGGCCTCATGTGCTCATCGTCAGTCACTTTTTGGAATTCTATTATGGCATGTGGTGAATTTGACCTCATTGCACGTTATTTCAATCGCCATGTCATCCGCCGACGTGATGTGAATCTAGGAATTGGTGATGACTGCGCGCTGATGACCGTTGCAGAGAAACAAGAATTAGCGGTGACAACCGATACGCTGGTTGCTGGTGTTCATTTCCTCCCTGACATCTCCCCGGAAGATTTGGCTTATAAGGCGCTGGCTGTCAACATCAGTGATCTGGCTGCAGTTGGGGCAGATCCGGCTTGGGCATCGCTGGCGTTAACGTTATCTGACGTCAATGAGGATTGGTTAAAACGGTTCAGTGATAGTTTGTTTGAACAACTGAACTATTATGGCATGCAGTTGATTGGTGGGGATACGACAAAAGGCCCCATGAGTCTGACGCTGACGGTACATGGCTTGGTGCCGGCTGGCAGGGCGTTACGCCGTGCTGGTGCGAAAAACGGTGACTGGATTTATGTAACCGGAACGTTGGGTGACAGTGCTGCGGGGCTTGCACTGTTGCAGGATCGCTTTACGGTGGAAGATAGCGCCATTCACAACTGGCTGGTCAAACGTCACCTTCGTCCTCAGCCCCGGGTTTTACAAGGGCAGGCACTGCGTAATCTGGCCTCTTCCGCGATTGATTTGTCCGATGGTTTGATTTCTGATCTCAGTCATATTCTGACAACCAGCCAATGTGGTGCGCGTATTAATCTGGATGCGCTGCCTTATTCGGAGGCCGTGCAGAAATATGCCACACCAGAGCAAGCATTAACATGGGCGCTGGGGGGGGGAGAAGATTATGAATTGTGCTTCACCGTACCTGAACTTAACCGTGGTGCACTAAATATGGCCTTGGCACATACTGGTGCCAGTTTCCGCTGTGTCGGGCAAATCAGGCCGGAATCAGAAGGTATCCGCTATTTCAACAACAATGAAGAAATTGAGCTGGATTTGAAAGGCTTCGACCATTTTAAGACCGAAAAAAAACCGATAGAAGACTGTCAGGCATCACAACAGGCACAGAATGATCAGACGGAGGGAACTCATGGATGATGCAAAACGTCGCTTAAGGATGCGTAATCCGTGGCATTTGCTGGCTACGGGTTTCGGTAGTGGCTTATCGCCGATTATGCCGGGTACGATGGGCTCATTGGCGGCAATTCCGTTCTGGTTGTTGTTGGTTCAGTTACCTGAATGGGGCATTTGGTTGGTTATTCTGCTGGGAACGGTGATTGGCTGCGTGATTTGTCAGAAAGCGGCCGATGCCATGCAGGTGGACGATCCGGGTTGTGTGGTCTGGGATGAATTTATCGGTATATGGATCACACTGATGGCGATTCCCGTTCTCAACTGGCAGTGGGTTTTGGTGGCTTTTGTGGTGTTCCGTATCTTCGATATGTGGAAACCGTGGCCGATTCGCTGGTTCGACCGCTATGTAAAAGGTGGAATCGGCATCATGCTGGATGACATTATTGCGGCAATTTTCGCAGTTATTGTTATTTGGTTGCTGAATTTCTACCCATTATTGCCTTTCTGAATTCTCGCTTTTATCGTTGAGATAAATGACCGATTAGCCACTGTACTCAGTGGCTAATTTATTTTTATCGCCTCGCGTCTACCTATCTTTTTTAGTGCGTAGCCCCACCTGTAACAGCAATATCTGATGTATTTTTCCAGGCTGTTTCAATGGCTGTTTTCAACGCCAGTGTCATCAATTCCAGCGTCATACTTGGTTGATTGGCATATTTTGCCGCCTGTTCTGGCAAATAAGGAACGTGAATAAACCCCCCGCGCACAGAGGGGGTATTCTGAGCCAGATAATGTAATAAGCCATACATAACATGATTACACACAAAGGTTCCGGCAGTTTGGGAAACTGACGCCGGAATACCTGCTGTATTTAATGCATTCACCATTGTCTTAATAGGCAGGCGAGAAAAATAGGCGGCAGGGCCATCAACAATAACGGGGGTATCAATCGGCTGATTGCCGGCATTATCAGGAATTCTGGCATCGTTGATATTAATGGCGACACGCTCTACGGTGATATTCGTCCTACCGCCAGCTTGCCCGACAGAAATCACCAGTTCAGGCTGGTACTTATTAATGGCTGCATAAAGGTCTTCTAAAGAAGTATCAAAAATGCAGGGAAGCTGGCAAATTTCAATATTTGCACCAGAAACTTGGCTACCTTGTAATGGTTTGATGGCTTCCCACGATGGATTGATAGCTTCACCACCGAAAGGATCAAACGCAGTGACTAAAATCGTTTTCATAATCGTTCCGCATTGTTGTTTTATAAGAACATCAGAAAATAGAGTAAAAACACATTAGTAATCAGTAAGGTGCATCCGGTGGGGATCTGAGCCTTGATTACGGCATTACGATCAGGTAATTCCAGCAGAGCGGCAGGGATGAGATTGAAATTTGCCGCCATGGGTGTCATCAGCGTACCGCAATAGCCGGAGAACATACCGATGGCGGCCATTACGGCTGGATTACCGCCATGTTGCAAGATCAAAATAGGAATACCAATACCGGCTGTCACAATAGGAAAGGCAGCGAAAGCATTTCCCATGATCATAGTCAGTAGAGCCATGCCGAGCACATAGGCTATCACCGCTATAAATCGATTATCGACAGCCAGATAATTTTCAGTCAGATGGGAAATGACGGTGCCTACACCTGCTGCTGTAAACAGTAATCCGAGGGTTGCCAGAATTTGCGGTAGAATGAACACGGAGCCGATAGAATCTAATAGACGGCGTGTTTCCTGTATCGGTTGCATGATGTTTTCTCTGGTCATGCGCAATGCGATGATTAACCCAGTCAGGCAACCGAGGGTAATGGAAAATAACGTCACCAACGTTGAATGATTGCCTGCACCGAAAACGGTTTGCTGTAGTCCCGGAATATGGTTAAACAGCAGGACACCCACCATCGTGACAACGGGAATGAGCAGGGCAGGCAAAAATAACCGATTGCCGAGGCGCTCTGCACTTTTCTGTTTTTGTTCCGTTGTAGGCTGATGGTAGTTTCCCAAACGTACTCCACCAAATCCCGCCAATAACGCTATGATGATCACCAGTACACCAACACTGATATGGACGATTTTCTGGGCTTGAGCTTCGTCGCTTATCCAGATAGCCATCAATTGGTAGCTCCAGTTTCCTATCAGGAAGATGAAACCATACAGCCCCCAGAACAGGCCTGTGGTCAAACGGCGAGGATTGGCTCGATCGCGCCACGACATCACGGCGACAATGAGCAGAATGAATCCCGCCAGATAGTAGAGATACTGTAACTGAAACATTATTTTGCGTCCTTGCTAGTCAATTTCATGTGATTCAGGGAAGTAATTTCGCGGGCAAGATGGTAATCAAGGCGATATAACCGAACCGAGTGGATCAGGAAAGCACAGATGGCGGTAGGAATGCCCCACAAGGCAATATGCAGAGGTTCAGTCTGGATACCACCAGATTCCAGCATGAAATTGTGCATGAAAATAATGGCACCGAAGGCGACAAAAATATCCTCCCCAAAGAACAGCCCGGTATTATCAGTTGCGGCGGACATGGCGCGAATACGGTGGCGAACATGATCGGGCAAATGACCATATTGGTTCTCTGCCGCCCCTTCAGCCATTGGTGCCAGTAATGGACGTACCATTTGCGGATGGCCGCCTAAGCTGGTCAGCCCTAGCGCGGCAGAAGTTTCTCGTATAAACAGATAAACAATCAGTAAACGTCCAGTTGTGGCAGTTTTGATATGGGTAATCGAGCGTTGGGCGCGTTCTTTTAAGCCATGCCTTTCCAGAAGGCCAATGATGACCAAAGGAAGCAAAATAGTCAGTGATAGATTCAAGGTATTAAGAAATCCGGAGCCGAGTTTTTCCAGAATTTCGGTGATTGGCATATGGGCGGCTAACCCTGTGACTAGCCCTGCAACCGTTACGACCAAAACAGGATTAAAACGAAGGATAAACCCGATCATAATGACGGCAATCCCGATCAGTGGCCAGAAATTGATGGCTTGCTGCATACTTTGTTTCCCCATTAAATAAACGAAATTGGGTTGTTGTATTGTTGTATTGTTGGATTAATTTGCGGTTATTGTTAATGCATTGTTTTTGTATTGTTGAACAATAGATAGATTGCGATTAAGGATTAAGCAAATTAAATTCGAATTGGATTGTAAAAATGGAATGCAGATCACTTCTTGAATGAAAAATAGTTTATTTCCCAAAAATATTTTGTTAACTGCAACTTGAAATTTATAGGGCATAGATGCTTAAGAATGAAAAACTCATATTAATGATGTGTGGGTTATATTTTTGATAAATGCTTATGTGGTATCGTGAATTTTGCTTTTAGCATTATTGGGATGTAATTTTTAACAGTATCTATTTGTCAGAATTGTGTTTTGGTGGATGTAATTATCTTCATCTTATAAAGGTAATTTGCTTTATTATAAATTTAGATGGATTCACATAATAAATGCAACATCGTTATACGCAATTGGGGATTTTACACGTATTTAATAACCTATATATTAGGCTGGCGCCGCCAGATATACTTTCTTCCTTAAATCAGTAGGCGAAAAATGGCAAGCAGGCGGGTTTGTCTATCATCATTGACAAGCTTTCTGGAAAACCAGTACCGAAAAGTAATATAGAATACTTCGGTGCTGGTTTTTAAATTGATAACTGCAATGAGGCTTACGCTTTACTTGTAGTAAAACGCCGCATCCATATTAGGATGATAACTAGCACAGTAAGTGGCAAACCGTGGAATATCAGGATCACGACGGAAGGTGGTAGCCAGACGTAAAAAGGTGCGACCAGCAACATGCCTATACCGAATCCCGTCATTTGCATCAGTGTCAGCAAACTGAAAATCGGCAAGCGTAAACTTTCCGGTTCACTTTGCGCCCGTGAAATCAGGCTGACTTCTGCTATTCCGTCTCCGATACCTGCCCAGACTGCAAACACGAGCAGCCAAAGCTGGCTGGTTTGTTGGAAAGTAAGGATAAACCCGGTTGACATTAACGCAACGCCCAGAAAAAAGAGTTTCTCCATCTTCAATAAATTGCGGTTGCGCAGCAGGTAGCTGGTCAGACGTGCCCCACTGAATTTTCCCAACGCCCATGTCGCCAGCAGTAAGCCCATTGTGGTACTGGCGTTATCTGGCGTAAGTAACTTAGAAATGACAGGAAAGCCCACGTTATGGGCGGCGCTGCCGAGGGTGTCAGCCAAACTGAGGAACAGCATTCCTGCCAGCATCGGAGCACCACGTAAGCCGCGGATTAACTCACGCCATTCGTTACCCCGTTCCCGCGATGTTTTCTGTTCAGGATGGGTGAGGAAACGCAAAGGAATAATCAAGAATGCGGCCAGCAGGTAGGTAATGATATTGACGATAAAGACTATTTCATAACCATTGCTGGCGACTAACAAACCGGATACCAAACTGCCAAGTACTGCGCCCGTGGCGGCGACGGATGTTAGCCAGGAGTTGGTTGATATGCGTTGGGAAGCGTGTACCCAGTAAGGGAGTTGGCTGTTCAGCCCGATGGCAAACATCGAGTTGCCTAAGCCAATGCCGAAAGCGATCATCGGTAAGATCAGTAACTGCTGTGAAGCTGGTATCACCAATAACAGAGATAGCAGAATGACCCGCAATAAATCGAAACAGACCAGTGGCCAGCGTCCGGCAAATCGCCTGAAGAATGGAGTACCTATCAGGCTGGCAATGATCCCGCCTGCAACACGGCAGGCCAGAAAAATACTGACGTGCATGACGCTATCACTAAGCAGGTAAACATAGGTGGATAGCGCAACCATATTCAGGAATGCACCAAAATCAGATACGAATCGTGCACTGACGATCAGCAAGGCATTTAGACCAGACCAACGCAAATTCAAACTATTTTCCTGGCTTGACATTATTAGCTCTCTTGTTGTTCAGGGCGTTGCCGGAAAGTCACCAGCAACAGATCCCGAAATGCCGTGATTGTAGGAGATATTTGTCGAACATTGCTCGCTCGATGATAAAGTTGTCTGTCATTTATTGCGAGTGTTTCTAGAAACTGTTCCATCGCGGTATGTAGCAAAGGAGGTGCTTCATCTGCGGTTGAGTGAACTTCGGAAATAACAGGTGCGATATTATGGCTTTGGATAAAATGCATAAAGATCCAATCCTGCCCGTCCTGATGAATACCTGAAGTCGTTGGGCTTTCTTTTCCCGCAAATGCCTTAACACGAAATTGATGAATATCAATCGAATAGTGGCAACCTTTTATTAATCGATCTCCTAAAATAGCAATATCCATTGAAAGAATATGCTGCATGATCGGATCGTTAATAAATATATCTTCAGCATAACTGAGTTGATTGGTGCCTTTTTTGTATTCAATGTCATAGGTTACTGATGATCGATATTCAGTATCTTGATTGAGCCGGAAGGGGGTTTCTGTGCCGGGGTGATAATGGTAGCGCAGAATACGCCTCTCCCTGTGGGTATAGTCTTTGAAATTCTGATCCAGAACCAGATTATCCCAATGGCCTTTAAACGTTTTAGTTGCTTCTGAATCACAGGGAATCAATTCACTGAAATGTGGAATATGGCAATAATGTTCGTTTATTAAATTTGCTGAGATATTCGTAATGTTCATCGTGTAGCAGCCTCATGAAATCAGATCAGATTCTGGAATAATGATGGGTTTGACATTTTCTAGCATATTGCTGTGCAACGTATGGGCATGGGATGCTCCTTCGACTTTTGCCCAGCACTTAATCAGATAATGCTCTTCAATTTCTGCGTTGATATAGCAGTCATTGGTATAAGACATACATTCGAGTATGCATGGTTGACTTTTGAGATAGTTAAAGTTCTCGATGCCTTTAAAATGACCGTTTGTATCTGGATACATAACAATCATTGAGTAGTGTTGTGTGGCTTGTTCTGCTTGTTTGCAAGCTTGGGTAAGTTGGAAATCAACTTCTTGATCTTGTATGAGGATGGAAAGATAAAGCTGATAAGGGTTCAGACCTGCAAGATCACGGAAAGCCGAGTTGACAAACAGCCCTCCGAGCCGTGGGTTTATTTCAATCACGACAGGGCCTTCGGAAGTCATACGAAATTCAAGGTGAGCAATTGCATTGTTTAAACCAACGGCGTTCAGGCAAGCTATAGCGTAGTTTTTGATTTGTTCCTGTTCTGATGGTGAAAATGACACGGGTGGAGTAATGAGTAGGTTTTCTAGCACGGTGTTGCTTTTCTCTGTCAGGATCAATTTTTCATTGATCAAGACTGGATATATAGTGTGCTGGTTAATGGCGCACTCAATCGTACCTTCTATGCCATCAATATATTCTTCCAACAGTAGGCTTTTTCCTGGAATGCTAACGTATTTTTCACCTTTAGGCGTCACGCATTCTTGTTGGTTGCCCATAAAATCGGTGTAGTTAGAGTGCGCGTAATGGGCTGTAAGTGCTTGGTAATGAGCCAGTAATTCAGCCCAGTTGTTGCATTTTTTGATAAAGACTGAACCTGCCCCGAACGGCGGTTTGGCAATTAACGGATAGCCAATCAAATTGGCTTGTGAACACAGTTCTTCTTCGTTATTACACAGTGCATGGCGTATTGATCGAATACCATGCTGCTGTAATGTCTGACGCATCAGGAATTTGTTGTTACAGGTGGCAATGGCACTGGAAGAAGCGTGCGGTAACTCTATTTCCTGACATATTTCGGCAACAATACAGCCGACTTGCCCACTGGCAGAGGCATGGCCTGCATGGCATAAAATAGCACGCAGGTTGTAGGTATGACGTAAGGTGTGGACTAGATCCCGTAAAGCATCCTGCGTCATTGATTCCACATAAAAAACTTCGTCACTATCAGCGAAAAGTCGCTCTGTATGCTGGCGTCCTTGAAGGGCTGCCGTAAGGCAAAGTAGCCCCATCTCTTTTGCTGCGGCAAAGTGCGGCTCCCGATAGGTATATCGCGTGATTTCAGCATCGTCGATGTCAACAAACAAAATGGCGTTTGGTTTCATTTGGCATCCTTAAAATAAATAAGCTTTATTCATTTTTTATAGAACAGTGAGAAAAGTGGCTAAAGCCTAGTTATCCAGCCATTCACATTGTTCGTTTTGCCAGTTGATAAAGCGGTAATAACGTTTGCCATTGAGGGTTTCAAAATAGGGCATCTCTTGCGGATGAGTGAACAGAGGAACAGTAAATTTGCCTTTCATATGCGGCAGAACGTATTCCGGTAAGGCGATATTTGAAACGCGACGTTTGAGTCTACTCATGATAGCGATGGCATCGTTGATCGAGGCTTTATATTCAGAAGAACCTGGTGAGAAAGGCATAAAGTGGTAGAGGTAGTAGGGTTTTACGCCCATGCGATACAGATCGATAAACAGCTTGTGGAGGGTTTCTTCGTTGTCATTGATACCCCGCAGGAAAGGCATGTTGGAAAAAACAATCGGTACGGCACTCTGGATGCGGCGAACGGCAGTTTGAAATTCTTCGCTGAGTTCAAATGGATGACAGACATGAACACCGAAGGCATTGATGCGGTATTTTTTTAATGTCTCTATCAGAGCATCTGTAATGCGGTAAGGGTTGAAGGTCAAGGCACGGGAATGAATGCGGATCAACAGGTCATCGCGGATTTCCCGGATGGCGGCCAATGATTCATCCAGCCTGTTATCTGTCAGCATTAAGGGATCGCCGCCGCTCAGGATCACTTCTTCTACTGAAGGCGTATTCTTGATGTATTCGAGGGATTGTTGGAAAGAGCTTCGGCCTGCATTGGATTTGCCGGAATCTACTTTCAAGGTTCGCAGAGCTTCAAAGCAGAATTGGCAGTAGGAGTTACAGGCGTTGACCATGCGCAATATGACCCGATTATCATATTTATGCTGGCAGATGGGCGTTTTCATCTCATCATTGAGCTCCCAGTTTTCTGTTTCTCCATCGTAGCCGTTCAGTTCCTCTTCACTCCAGAATGGAACCACTTGTCGCCAGAGTGGGTTTGCCGTGATGTCGTCAGATTGGCTGGTGGCTAAAATTTGACGGAGGTAGTAGGGGGTGATCTGCATTTTTTGCCCCTGTAAATTTTGTTGGATACGTAAGGCTATTTCGTCACTCCATCCACCACAGGCGGAACGTAAAGCGGCCTCATCACGTAAGGCGTTTTTTTGTTGCCAGCGCCAATCAAGCCAATTTTCATTAGGATTAAAAAGGAATTGTTGTGAATGAGGTACGGCATTGGAATTATTCATTAAATTAACCTTAATTTTTATTTTGTGTTTTTATTAATTCATGTCTCTTTGATTAATAACCATTGAAATTGCATGTGTATTGTCACATTGATTTTTATTAAAATTAATATGATGATTTCAAAAATGAGAAGACAGTCGTGAAATGGTTATATTGAAGATTGATATAACTGATTAGTTTTTTGAAAAATTTTGAGCGGGTTTATGTCAGTAGGGCATTCGAAAAGAAAAATTTGAGCAGGAAAAATTTTGAGGTTGAAAAGGAAAGAGCAGAAGAAAAAAGGATGCGTGGCTGCAAAGAACACACATCCTTTTTTGAAGATTATTTAGCCAGATATTTTTCGATAGCGTGTTGAATTCCAGTGGCATCTAACCCTAAATCAGCTCGGATCTCTTCTTGTGTTCCCTGAGGGATAAAGTGATCAGGCAAACCGAGGTTTAATACCGGAACAGGCTGACCTGTTTGCATCAGCAGTTCATTGACGCCGCTGCCTGCTCCACCCATGATGGCGTTTTCTTCCAAAGTGACCAACATATCATGGCTGGCTGCCATTTCCAGCACCAGTTGGTTATCTAGTGGTTTAATAAAGCGCATATCAACAACGGTTGCGTTCAAGGCTTCGGCGGATTGCAATGCGTCTGGCAGTAGCGTTCCGAAGTTCAGGATGGCAATGCGTTCTCCCTGACGACGAACGATGCCTTTGCCGATTGGCAATGCCTCCAGTGGCTGGAGTTCAGCACCTGTTCCGGTTCCACGAGGATAACGAACAGCCGCCGGGCCGCTCTGATAGTGATGGCCGGTATGCAGCATCTGACGGCACTCATTTTCATCACTGGGTGCCATGATCACCATATTTGGGATACAACGCAGGAATGAGAGGTCGAATGCACCTTGATGAGTCTGTCCGTCCGCGCCAACAATACCGCCACGGTCGATGGCAAACAGCACGGGCAGATTCTGGATGGCGACGTCATGGATCACCTGATCATAAGCACGTTGCAGGAAGGTGGAGTAAATTGCCACAATCGGTTTGTAACCACCAATAGCCAGCCCTGCCGCAAAAGTGACAGAGTGTTGTTCGGCAATAGCCACGTCAAAGTATTGTTCAGGGTATTCGCGGGAGAAACGAACCATACCTGAGCCTTCCCGCATGGCAGGGGTGATCGCCATCAGTTTTTTATCATGGGCAGCTTCTTCACACAGCCAGTCACCGAAGATCTTGGAAAATGTCGGGCGGGTATCTGAACTTTTCGGCAAGGAACCTGTAGCCGGATCGAATTTGGGGACAGCATGCCAACCGATGGGATCTTTTTCCGCAGGTGCATAACCACGGCCTTTTTTGGTCATGATATGCAGGAATTGCGGCCCTTTCAGCTCACGCATATTTTTCAGGGTCTGGGTCAGTGCCAATACGTCATGACCATCGACAGGGCCGATGTAGTTAAACCCTAGCTCTTCGAATAGCGTTCCGGGAACGACCATGCCTTTTAGGTGTTCTTCGGTTTTCTTCAGTAACTCTTTGATGGGAGGCAGGTTGGAAAAGACTTTTTTGCCTCCTTCACGTAGGGTTGTATACAATTTACCTGAAAGAAGATGCGCCAGGTGGTTATTCAACGCGCCAACGTTTTCAGAAATGGACATTTCATTGTCATTGAGGATAACCAGCATATCGGGATCGATATCCCCAGCATGGTTCATAGCTTCGAAAGCCATGCCAGCAGTGATAGCTCCATCACCAATGACGCAGACGGTTTTGCGGCCCTTGTCTTCATGTTTTGCCGCAATGGCCATGCCCAATCCAGCGCTAATTGAAGTGGATGAATGGCCGACACACAGGGTGTCATATTCACTTTCATCTCGCCACGGGAAGGGGTGGAGCCCATTTTTCTGACGAATAGTGTTAATGTGATCACGGCGTCCGGTCAATATTTTGTGCGGATAGGCCTGATGACCGACATCCCAAACTAAATTGTCAAACGGTGTTTTATAAACATAATGAAGTGCGACTGTTAATTCGACAGTACCGAGGCCGGAAGCAAAGTGACCGCTGGAGCGACTGACACTGTTTAGCAAAAATTGACGCAGTTCGTCGCATAACTTTGGCAAAGTGTCTTTGGGTAGCAGGCGAAGTTCTTCGGGAGTTTCCGCCAATGCCAATGTTGGATATTTCGCTATATCAATGCTCATGCTATGCCCGTTAAAATGCTATCCCGTTAGAAGTTGAATATTAAGAACCCTGTTGTTATCAGTGTGTAATTTCTGGGTTCGCCTTATGAGGCCATTTTATTGATTATTGGATTGCTGTTATAACCGATGAATAATATAACCAGTGATTAATATAACTAGTAACTAATATGATCGGTGATTGTTATGGCTCACTTTTTTAACTGTTTCTTTCGATGATAAAACCAGCCAGTTTTTTTAAGATCACGGTGTTATAGGATTGTTTTTCCAGTTCCGTGAGTGCGGCGAGCGCTTCTTCATAGAGATCCCTCGCTTTTTTCTTGGCTTGTTCCAAACCCAATAGCGCAGGATAAGTGCTTTTACCAAGTTGCTGATCGTTCCCCTGCCGCTTGCCGATAACGTCTGTATTGCCAATGACATCCAGAATATCATCATGTACCTGAAATGCGAGGCCAATGGCTTGAGCGTATTGATCCAGCAAAGGGAGTACTTCACGGCCACGTTGCCCAGCACTGTAAGCTCCAAGCCTGACGGCTGTACGTATTAATGCGCCTGTTTTATGCCGGTGGATTTGTTCTAGAGCAGCAAGGTCGATCTGTTTTCCCTCTGCTTCTAAATCCAGTGACTGCCCTCCGCACATGCCAGCAAGACCACTCGCTGTTGCCAGTTCAGCAACCATTGCAAGGCGATCGGATAAGGCAACATTTGGCATATCTTGCTTTGCCAGTATCTCAAATGCCAATGACTGTAATGCATCTCCAGCCAGAATTGCCAGACTCTCGCCAAATTTGATATGGCAGGTGGGCTGACCACGGCGTAAATCGTCGTTGTCCATTGCGGGCAAATCATCATGGATCAGTGAATAGGCATGAATGCATTCTAAGGCGAGAGCAGGGGCATCAAGACTCTCTTTGGAAAGGCCAAACATTTCGCCCACGCTGTAAACCAAAAATGGGCGCAACCGCTTGCCGCCTAGTACCGTTCCATGCAGCATTGCTGTCGCTAATGGGCTGCCCAAAAAAGGTAATGAAGAAAATGTTGCCATCAGCTTATCATTGACATGCTGCTGACAAGTGCTTAATTGCTCTTCAAAAGGAGCCTTATATTGTTCAGACATAAATTTACTCAGCGTCAGGCGAAAATTCATCAAGCGGCGATTGTGCATCATGATCCAATAAAATCTGCACTCTTTGCTCCGCCTGCTGGAGGGTTTTTTGTCCCTGCCTTGCAAGTTGAATACCGCGTTCAAACTCATTTAATGCACTTTCTAAGGGGAGTTTCCCTGATTCCAAGCGGGTGACAATTTCCTCCAGCTCTTTCAGGGAAGTCTCAAATGCTGGTGTCTGTCCGATTTCTGATGTTTGATTTGCTTTAGACATAATGATTTAAGGTATGATTATTTAACGAATTACAGTCAAGCAAGTTCGCTACAGAATTGCAGAGTACCCTACTACACTGGAAGAAATAAATCATTCGTTACCGCTGTTTTTTTACAGTCGATATAGTGAGATTGGTGTTATACTCTACGCCCTATCTAACTGAACATTTAAGAACAATCATTGATATTGATTGTGATAGTTCAACATTGAATGACTACTATATCTTACTATGAAGTTTATCATTAAATTATTCCCAGAAATTACGATTAAGAGCCAGACCGTCCGGTTACGTTTTATTAAAATCCTTGCCAGCAATATCCGCAATGTGCTGAAAACATTATCAGAGGAGATTGCTGTTGTCCGCCACTGGGATAATATCGAAGTTCGAGCTAAAAATGATAACCTTGGTGGAGAAATTTGTGATGCATTAACACGTATTCCAGGTATTCACCATATACTGCAAGTAGAAGAACGAGATTTTCGTGACTTGCATCATATTTTTGAACAAACCTACGAAGCTTATGGCCATTTGCTGCATGGAAAAACATTTTGTGTGCGTGTAAAGCGTCGAGGTAAGCATAGCTTTACTTCCAATGAAGTCGAGCGATATGTCGGTGGTGGCCTGAATCAGCACATTGAATCAGCCAAAGTGAAATTAACGCATCCGGATGTAACCGTAAATTTAGAGATCGAACAGGATATACTGATTCTGGTTAAAGCTCGCCATGAAGGGATAGGTGGTTTTCCTATCGGGACACAGGAAGATGTATTGTCGTTGATTTCAGGTGGGTTTGATTCCGGTGTTTCCAGTTACATGCTGATGCGCCGTGGCTGCCGCGTACACTACTGTTTCTTTAACCTTGGCGGTTCAGCTCATGAAATTGGCGTGAAACAGGTTGCCCATTATTTGTGGAATCGGTTTGGCAGTTCCCATAAAGTCCGTTTTGTTGCTGTTGATTTCGAGCCAGTCGTCGCGGAGATCCTCGAAAAAGTGGATGACGGCCAGATGGGCGTTGTACTAAAAAGAATGATGGTCAGGGCATCTTCCAGGATTGCGGAGCGCTACGGTGTACAGGCCATTGTGACCGGAGAGGCTTTGGGGCAGGTATCCAGCCAGACTTTGACTAACTTAAGGCTGATTGATAATGCTTCTGATACGCTGATCCTCCGCCCTCTGATTTCTCACGATAAAGAGCACATCATTAAGTTGGCTCGTGAGATTGGCACGGAAGATTTTGCTCGTACCATGCCTGAATTTTGTGGCGTTATTTCAAAAAGCCCGACTGTGAAAGCGGTGAAAGCCAAAATTGAAGCGGAAGAAGCCAATTTTGATTTTGAGATTCTGGATCGCGTGGTAAGTGAAGCTCAGAATCTGGATATCCGTCAGATTGCAGAGCAGGCGTGTGAGCAGGTTGTTGAAGTGGAAACAGTCACTGAATTTTCCACCAGTGATGTGCTACTGGATATTCGTGCGCCAGATGAACAAGATGATCGCCCATTAAGTGTGGATGGAGTCGAAATTCAGTCATTGCCTTTCTATAAGTTGGGCACTCAGTTTGGTGATCTGCCAAAAGAGAAAAATTACCTGCTTTATTGTGAAAGGGGCGTGATGAGCCGTTTACAAGCCCTTTATCTGCGAGAGCAAGGTTTTGAGAACGTGAAGATTTATCGGCCTTGATCTGAAATCAGGGCAGCAGAACTGCTTACAGGAATAATATTCTGTAAGCAGCCTATGCAAATCCGGTTTTTATTGTTGATGCTGGTAATTATTGATACCAGGTGGCAATACCAGTTGTGCAGCAACTTCTGCCGCCTTCTCTTTCCCCTTCAGCAGTTCAATTAACTTCAGTGCAAAATCAAAAGTGGTAGCAGGCCCTTGACTGGTCAGCAAATTGACCCTTTCATCAAAATAGACCCGACGGTCGATCCATTTTTCCGGCGCGATTTTATCCTGCATGCTGGGATAACCTGTCATATTTCCGATAGGAAAGAGTTGATGATATTCCAGAACGATGGCAGGAGATGCACAGATTGCTGCAATGATTTTGCCTTGGTTGTGTGCTGTTCGAATTTTTTCTACCACTAACGGGCTATCACGGAAACACTCTGCTCCTTTTATTCCTCCTGGTAAGATAATGGCATCAAAATCTTCATCAACAACATTAATCAAAGGTGTATCGGCAACGATTTTGACGCCACGTGAACAGGTTAGTATGAGGGCACCATCTGTTGCGGCACTGGCTACGGTAACATCAATCTCTGCTCGAACCAGTAAATCAATAGTGATAACGGCTTCGGTTTCTTCACTGCCGTGAGCCAGGCAGATGAGGGCTGAGGCGTTCATATTCCTCCTCCTTGCGTTTAATGCATTGATAAATAATAGCGTTTTCTTTGATGGACAGCCCATAAGCACGGGCTCGGCGTAGTAAAAAACCTGTAATGTAATCTATTTCTGTATGCCGTTGTGCCCGTATATCCTGTAGCATGGATGAATAATTTTCAGAAGTCTGTTCAATCACATTCATAACATAATCAACAAGCATCTGTTTGGTCGTATGCAGATTATCGCGTTCCATCACTTGGTGAATTTCGTCGCACAGTAAATCGATTTGCGCAGTATGCTGCAATAGATTGCCATTTTTACAGTCATAAATTACTGTGAGTGGATTGATAATACAGTTGACGGCAAGCTTGAGCCAACTGATGGTGTGGATTTCATTGTGCCATGCTACATCGGGCAGCGCATAGTGTAAGACATCTGCCAGAAAACTGAATTTATCGGCGTTAGCCGTCGCGGAACCAATATGGGTAATACCTTGCGATTTGTGGTAAACAATGCCATTTTCCTGATAGGAGCCGTGAGTGGTCACACCAAGTAAAATGGGGTTGGGCAAAGGTAAAAATTCTTCCTGTGATCCCATTCCATTGTGTAGTAACAGGATCGGACAATGAGGAGAAAGTTTAGGGGCGAGGTTATTGATGGCATCAGAAACTTGCCATGCTTTTAAACAGACGAGCAACAATTCGCTTTCGGCGAGATGCTTTTCGTCATTGGCAGGAAATTGTTGATCAAATACCTTACCATTGAAATTATCGATACGAACCGAGACAAAAGGTTGTGGAACCCTTATCCATGCTTGAGTGTCGTGATTTTGCTGGGATAAGGCCACAAGCCACAGTTTACCTATAGCACCACAGCCAAGAACGGTGATTTTCATATACTTCCTTGAGATGAGAGGCGCTTTTATGGAGAACCTCGAAACAATGCTGATTTCAAACGGCCTTAAATCAAACGATCTCAAATCAAACGACCTCAAAAAGTAGCGTAAATGCCAAAAGATCGCAGAACCTCCCGAGTATAGATCTTTTGCCAATAATGGAAAGCGGTTATCATGCCAACTTATTGATAAGCAGGAGGTGACTGGTAATGCCATCATTTGATATTGTTTCAGAAGTTGATATGCAGGAAGTGCGTAACGCAGTAGAGAACGCACAGAGAGAATTAACCAATCGCTGGGATTTTCGCAACGTCAATGCGAGTTTTGAATTAAACGAGAAGAATGAATCAGTTAAGATTGCGAGTGAATCTGACTTTCAAGTCAACCAATTGGTTGACATCCTCCGTGAAAAATTTGCCAAACGTGGAATCGATGGTTCGGTGCTCAATGTTGCCGAAAATATGGTTCACAGTGGTAAAACCTATAGTGTAGAGGCAACCTTCCTGCAAGGTATCGATACACCATTGGCGAAGAAGATTGTGAAGCTGATCAAAGACAGCAAACTGAAAGTGCAGGCACAGATTCAGGGTGAACAAGTTCGGGTTACGGGCAAAGCGCGCGATGACCTGCAAAGTGTGATGACACTGGTTCGTGGTGCAGAGTTGGGGCAACCTTTCCAGTTTACTAATTTCCGTGACTAACTTTCGGTAATCGACGGATTTGTTTTTTTGGATTGGCCAAAATATTTAAGGGAAGCAGAGTAATTTCAGTAATTACTAATGCCTCCCTTAATAAATTTCCCATCAAATAAACTTGATTATTTTTATTTAAAATGATTTCCGAGTAGATTTTTATTTTTTTATAGAATGCTATTCATAATATAATACTAATAAATGATGAGGTATAAAGTTAAAAATGCGTGAGTTAGGATGATGACCGAAGTTATATAGTTAGACATGTAATTCTAATTTTAAAAAAGGAGAGTTTATGTCAAAGTTAACTCAGTTGGATTCTCTCAGTGAAGAATCTTACCGTTTAGATCATTTTATTCCGGCAACAGAAACAACAAAATTTAGTTATACATCTGGAAGAGTTGCTTTACCCGTTTATAATAAATATAACGTTAAAAACAAGCCTAAGGTTATAGGCTATTATACTGACTGGTCACAATATGATAGCCGCCTGCAAGGTAATCAAACCCCTTCAGCACGGGGACGAGGTATTGATTTACAACACTTGCTTGATAACCCTTTCGCCTATGATAAATTGATTATCGGTTTCTGTGGGATAGTAGGTGATCAAGGTGAGAAGAAAGCGTTAATTTCTCGGGCAGCACCGAAGTTTGGTCGTTACAATAATGGCGAAGTCACATTTACCGATGAATGGGGCGATTGTCAATCTTATGTAAACTGTACTTTCCCTAGGTGGCAAGACGTTCAGATGCCCAGAGATTTTAATCAGGACAAATCTATGGGAGTGCTAGGTGGGTTGGCAAAAATACAGGATGCAGCAAGGGCGCAAGGCCATGAACTGGTAATGTCATTCAGCGTCGGTGGTTGGACCATGAGTAATGGTTTTTACAATATGGTCAGGGACAGCCAATTGAAATCCAAATTTATTTCCAGTTTGATCGATATCTTTAAACGCTTCCCCATGTTCACTGAAGTAGATATTGATTGGGAATATCCTGGAGCGAAAGGAAACGATAACCCGCACAACTCGGAGGATGGTAAATATTATATTGACCTAATCCGCGATTTATCTTCTGCATTTAAGAACGCAGGACGTTCTGATATTAAAATCAGCATCGCTTGCTCTGCCGTACCAGATATTATGGAAAAATCCAAAATACCTGAATTATTAAAGGTTGGATTATATGGCATCAATGTCATGACCTATGATTTCTTTGGTACTCCGTGGGCTGATAAGTTAAGGCACCATACTAATTTGCGCCGTTATCCTGGCAGTGAAAATAGTGTGGAAAAAGCGGTTGAGTATTTACTTAGTGTTGGTGTGCCATCTCAAGCTATCAATATTGGTTATGCCGGATATTCTCGTAATGCTAAAAATACCAATATTACCAGTTATTCGCCATTATCGGGCAGTTATAGTCCTTTAACGGGTACGACTACTGGAACATTTGAATCCGGCTCAACAGAATGGTATGACACGATATATAATTATCTGGATCTAGAATCTCGTAAAGATAAAAATGGTTTTACCCTTTATACAGATGAAGTTGCGGATGCAGACTATCTTTATAATCAAAACAGTAAATTGTTTATATCACTGGATACACCGCGTACAGTGAAAGCCAAAGCAAAATATGCATTGGAAAAAAATCTAGGTGGAGTCTTCACTTGGACAGCGGATCAGGATAGAGGACCATTGGTGAATGCGGCTCGTGAAGGTCTGGGGTGCCCATTGTTGATTAAGAAAATTGACATGGAGCCTTTCTATTATAAAGGCAAAACCAATAAATAAAGTGTTATGTTTAAAGTATGATATTGGGTAAATTACCCAATACAGGCATAGTACGGTGCTAGGGTATTATTTCCATGCACCGTACTGTTTTATTACAAACAGCGGTGGTTATTTATGAGACAGAACAAGCTGTTCTAATTGTTCTCGGTTGGTCTGTTTTGTATCAACTTTGACATACGCACTGAGTTCTTCTAGTGCGATGACAATATCTTTTACACCCGCCTGTGACAATATTTTCTTTTCTAAGATATCAGGATTATTCAATTGCTCAGGTAAGACAATCCTGATGCTGCTGACATAAGGTGGTTGACGTAGTGTCAGGCTGATAATAAACCAGAGTGCGGTTAGCACAATACCCCCCATAAATACCAATGATGCGCCTTGCAGTTCATAGAGCATTCCACCGAGGAAGCCTCCCAATGCGACACCGAGGAATTGGCTGGTAGAGTAAACACCCATCGCCGTACCTTTGTAACCAGCGGGGGCTTCTTTACTGATGAGTGATGGTAAAATAGCTTCCATAATATTAAAAGCGAGAAAGAACACCTGAATACCTGCAAAAATTCCCCAAAGGTGTGAACCCACTGACCATAAAACTAATTCGGCGATGAATAACAGTCCGATGCAAAGTAAAAATACCTGTTTCATACGGCGTTTTTTCTCTGCGTAGATAATGAAGGGTAAAACAGCAATAAAAGAAATGAGTGTGGTAATTAAGTAAACTTTCCAGTGTTGCTGTGGTGGAAAGCCGGCTTTTTCCATGATGAGGGGGAGGGCAATAAAACTCGACATCAATAAAATATGCAGGCTGAGAATGCCAAAATTGAGTTTTAGTAGCTGAGGGTCAGAGAGTACGCGCCGAAAACTGCCACGGGCAATTCCAGACTCGCGATTCAGTATGTGTTTATGCGCAGACGGTACAGCAAACAAGGTGATCAAGATACCACAACTGGCCAGGATCGCTATTGCTCCAAACAGACCATTTAACCCTATTTGGTGTGTGATGATAGGGCCGACAACAATAGCAAAGGCGAAGGTAATACCAAAGCTAATGCCAATGAATGCCATAGCTTTTGTACGATTCTGTTCGCGGGTAAGATCAGAAAGTAATGCCATGATTGCAGCAGATATTGCACCAGCACCCTGTAAGGCTCTGCCGATAATAATGCCCCAAATAGAGTCGCTCAAAGCTGCAATGATACTGCCTAGTACAAAGATGAGCAGCCCACCGATGATTAGGGGTTTTCTACCGATTCTGTCTGAAAGCAACCCGAATGGGATTTGAAATATTGCCTGTGTTAAGCCGTAGATGCCAATAGCAATCCCGATCAGGGCTTCGCTGGATCCCCGTAACTCCAAGCCGTAGGTCGTTAAAACAGGTAGAACCATGAACATACCTAACATGCGTAGAGAGAAAATGGAACCTAAGCCCCACGTTGCTCGAAGTTCAAGCGGAGTCATTTTATTATCGTTCATGGATACCTCAAAAAATTCGATATGACATTTCACTTAAATGGGAATATGCCACCGTAAAATGCTAATTATCTTATTAGTAATTAAATCATATGGATAAAAAGTAACGTTTATAAATAAACAAGTTGTAAATGAATAAAGAGATAAGGGAAAGGAAAAGAGGGCAGGGGTAGACCTTGCCCTCTTGATATTACCGAACGTAAGTCAACAGAGTTTCTGGAGATGCTGTTGAATCGACAGACATCATGACGCTCAAAGACATGATAGCGACAATAGAAAACATAAATAACTTACGAGCCCAGATACGATCATTAGCAGTTTTATAACCCGATAATGCCATACCTAGCCACCAGATACTCACTGCGGCTGCTACGATGAGGTATTTGTAACCTGCGTAGCCGCTGATTGTCAGCATCAAGGTGGCAACCATAAAGGCCAGGATATACAGGGTGATGTGGTTTTTCGCCACAGAAATACCCTTAATTACTGGCAATACTGGAATGTTGGCGGCCTGATAATCTTTGAACCGAAAAATAGCAATGGCGTAAGAGTGGGGCATTTGCCATAAACTGAAGATTAACAACAGTATCAATGCCCCTGTGTCAAACTGCCCCGTTACTGCACAATAACCAATAACTGGAGGTGCCGCACCTGACAAGCTACCAACCAGCGTGCCGTAAACAGATTTTCTTTTCATGTAGAGGCTATAAACCCCAACATAAATCAAAAACCCGATGAGGGCTAACTGCATTGCTAAGGCATTGGCTGCTACATAGAGCAGCACTATGCCAGCAATACCTAACACTGAAGCGTAAATCAGGCTGATTTTCGGATCGATAAGCCCTTTAACAAGGACCCTGTTTTTCGTTCTCTCCATGATTCGGTCAATATCGCGGTCGATATAGTTGTTAAATACACAACCAGATGCAACTACTAGCGATACCCCGAGCATCGTAGCAAAGAACAATGGGTAATCTATTACGCCCTTGGAAGCGAGTAGAAAACCTCCAACCACAGAAATTAGATTTCCGAAAATAATTCCTGGTTTGGTCACTTGCAGGTATTGCTTAATCATTCAAGTCAACTCTTTAATCAACCATCATATTGATGTTCAGGTTGTACATAATCCACAGAGAGCCGACAACAACGATAGCGATGACGAGCAATGTGAATATCAAAGCGACGAGGTTCCAACGTTCTTCAGACGATGTGTTCATGTGCAGGAAATAGATAAAATGCACGAAGATCTGAATCACAGCCATGCCGATAACTGTAAGTAGGATTGTGCTTTGGGAAGCACTGCCATCCATCACCATCCAGAATGGAATTACGGTCAGTATGACTGACAGGATAAAACCAATCATATAGGTTTTGAAACTGCCGTGGTTGGCACCGGAATGAGAAGTATTTGGATGACTCATTACATAGCTCCCATCAGATAAACGACAGTAAATACACAAATCCATACTACGTCGAGGAAGTGCCAGAACAGGCTCAGACAACTCAGACGAGTACGATTCACTTCAGTCAGACCACGGCGTGCAACCTGAACCATCATAATAATAATCCAGATCAAACCACAAGTGACGTGGATACCGTGAGTGGCAACTAAAGCAAAAAAGGATGACAGGAATGCACTGCGATCAGGGCCAAAACCTTCTGAAATCAGTTTATGGAATTCATAGATTTCCATCGAAACGAAGCCGAGGCCGAACAAGAAGGTAATGAACAGCCACAGGTTAACTTGACCAGCTTTACCTTTGTTCATGCTCAGCATGGCGAAACCATAGGTGATACTGCTGAACAGTAGCAGGAAGGTTTCGACCAGAACAAATGGCAATTCAAAAATATCTTTACCGGATGGGCCACCTGCCGTGCCGTTGGCCAGTACTGCATAAGTGGCGAACAGGCTTGCAAACAGAACCAAGTCACTCATCAGGTAGATCCAGAAGCCAAATATCTTCATGGAGCCTGCGTCATGGTGCCCATGATGCTCATGGGCGGCTGTGTTGTTAAGGGTTTGAGTCGACATTATTTCACACCTGCCTTTCTCAGTTCTTCATAATGCTGATTTTCAGTTTTTTCGACTTCAGCTACAGGAACGTAGTAATCAACATCTTCGTCAAAGCTTTTCACGATCCAAGTGATGATAGTACCGGCGAAACTTGCGATAGCCAGCCACCAGATATCCCAGATCATGGCAAAGCCGAAGACCAAGAGGAACGCACTGATAATGATGCCCGCGCTTGTGTTTTTAGGCATATGAATTTCTTCATATTTAGCCGGACGTTTATGAGCAGTGTCTTTCTCCTTCATATCCCACCATGCGTCGCGAGTCTGGATATGAGGAACTTCAGCAAAGTTATAGAATGGAGGCGGAGATGAAGTTGACCATTCCAGAGTACGGCCACCCCATGGGTCACCAGTCAGATCACGGTTTTGTTCACGGTCACGGATACTGACGTAGAATTGGATAACCTGACACAGAATACCAAGAGCGATTAAGACAACGCCACCCGCTGCAACAACCAGCATAGTGTGGAATGCAGGGTCGATATCTTGACTCAGACGACGGGTCATGCCCATGAAGCCCAACGCGTACAGTGGCATAAAGGCTACGAAGAAACCGGTGATCCAGAACCAGAATGCACGGATACCCCATTTTTCGTTCAGTGTGAAACCAAACGCTTTCGGGAACCAGTAAGCAGTACCTGCGAAGCAGCCGAATACCACACCACCAATAATAACGTTATGGAAGTGAGCAATCAGGAACAAACTGTTATGCAGAACGAAGTTCGCGCCAGGTACGGCCAGCAGAACACCTGTCATACCACCAATGGAGAAAGTGACGAGGAAGCCAACAGTCCACAGCATTGGGGTTTTAAATTCGATACGACCACGGTACATGGTGAACAGCCAGTTGAAGATCTTAACCCCAGTTGGGATAGAGATAATCATCGTGGCGATACCAAAGAAGGCGTTGACGTTCGCGCCAGAGCCCATCGTAAAGAAGTGGTGCAGCCATACAATGAACGACAGAATGGTAATAACAATCGTCGCCCATACCAGTGAGGTATAACCAAACAGGCGTTTTTTCGCGAAGGTTGCTGTGACTTCAGAGAAGATACCAAAGACAGGCAGAACCAGAATGTAAACTTCTGGATGACCCCAAGCCCAGATCAGGTTGATGTACATCATCATATTGCCGCCCATATCATTGGTGAAGAAATGGGTGCCCATATAACGATCCAGAGTTAACAGTGCAACAGTGACTGTCAGGATTGGGAATGCTGCAATAATCAGTACGTTAGTACACAGTACGGTCCATGAGAAGACTGGCATTTTCATCATAGACATCCCTGGCGCACGCATACGCAGGATAGTCACGAAGAAGTTAACGCCCGTCAGTAATGTACCGATACCGGAGAGCTGGAGACTCCATATCCAATAATCAACACCAACCCCAGGGTTGTATAATTTACCTGATAGAGGAGGGTAGGCCAGCCAGCCTGTCTGTGCGAACTCACCTACACCGAGGGAGAGGTTGATCAGTACGACACCGACAACGAATAACCAGAAACTCAGTGAGTTCAGGAATGGGAAAGCAACGTCACGCGCCCCGATTTGCAGGGGAACTACGATGTTCATCAGTCCGACAACGAACGGCATTGCCATGAAGAAGATCATGATAACGCCGTGGGCGGTAAAGATTTGATCATAATGGTGCGGGGGCAGGAAGCCGGCTTCACCTGCGGAAGCAAGAGCTTGCTGTCCTCGCATCATGATGGCGTCAGCGAAACCGCGAACCATCATGACCATGGCAACGACGATATACATGATACCGATTTTTTTATGGTCAACGCTGGTTAACCATTCGCTCCAGAGCCATTTCCATTTACGGAAATAAGTTAAGGTACCGACAACCGCCAGTCCCCCGAGAAGGATTGCAATCAGAGTCACCACAATAATGGGTTCATGTAGTGGGATTGCATCCAGTGTTAATTTTCCCCACATGCCTTTATTCCTCAACACCTGCATGAGCCGGCTGACTCATATGCATATTATGATCCGCAGCTTCACCATGTTCTGTTTTGCCGTGACCTGCCGTACCAAACATACCACCATGTTTCATGTCACCCATGAATTTGGTGATAGTTTCTTGGAACAGCTTTGGTTTCACGCTTGAGAAGTATTCAACAGGATTATTTTGGCTTTTTTCAGCTAAGTCATTAAACGCCTGCACAGTATCCAGGGTTTTAGGTGATGCCTTAACTTTCTGCACCCACTGTTCAAAACTTTCACGATCAGGCGTTGCTGTTGCAGTAAATTTCATGCCAGAGAAGCCTTCGCCACTATAGCTTGCTGAGAACCCCTTGTATGTATCCGGTGTGTTGGCAATCAAGTGCAGTTTTGTCTGCATGCCTGCCATCGCATAAATCTGACCGCCTAACTGTGGGATGAAAAAGGAGTTCATCACAGAGTCTGACGTGATTTTGAAGTTCACGGGAACATTGGTAGGGAATGCAATTTCGTTTACTGTTGCAATGCCTTGTTCTGGGTAGATAAATAGCCACTTCCAGTCAAGGGAAATAACTTCAATCGTTACCGGTTTTTCTTCATAGTCCAATGGCTTATATGGATCGAGTTCCTGAGTCGTTTTCCATGTAATGGTTGCCAAGACGATGATAATCAGAATAGGCACAGTCCAGACGACAAGCTCAATTTTATTTGAGTGTGCCCAGTTTGGACGGTAAGTAGCAGATTTATTGGCTTCCCGGTAACGTAAAGCAAAAATGATTGCCATTACGATAGCCGGAATAACAACGATCAGCATCAGGCCAAACGCTGTCAGTATCAGCGTTTTTTGCTCAACGCCGATCGCCCCTTTGGGATTCATCAATACCATATCACAACCGTTTAGCATTAAAGTGGCTGCGAGTAATGACGACAACCCAATAGTTTTTTTGTATTTCATAAGTCTCATTGAGCGACCCCAGATAACAAAAGCTTTATTGTCGTTTCATCAGTGCGGGCATTCTACGGTAAGGTCACCGGAGTGTAAACAATTGTAATGGAAGCAAGATAGCTTGTAGGCTTTTTATGTTAGAGGGATCACATGTGATGTGAAATTTAACAAAAAGTTAACTTCGGATGGTTATTTTAACCAAGAGTTCAAAATAAGTATTTATTTTAAAATAATTTTCTATTTTCAAAAAGAAAAAATTGACGAAAGTCAAAGAAAATAGGGCTAAAAAAGTGTTTTTCACAATATGATAATCGTTATTTATCGGTGTTGATGAGCAGCTTGTTGCTGCTCATCAGTTAAATTTATTTTAGAAGTTATATTTTATACTGTAAACAATACCATCCTGCAAGAAATCTTCGCCTAATTTGTTATCCGCATAACGGTATTGAATCCCAGTAGTAAAGGAAGGATGTGGAGTCCACCATAATCCGACAGCACCATTGATACCCTCGCGGCCACCGTTGCCGTAGCGCTGATTACGGTTCAACTCAATTTCATTCCAGTTCGTAATACTGAATTTTTCTTGCCAGAGTTGGAAATCGTACCCTGCAACCCAGCCTACGACATAACCGTTATTACCTGAGTAGAAAGTTTGGTCAACATAGTGAAGTGCGACAAAAGGTTTGAACCAAACACCAGCAAGTGTGGTGTTATAGCCCAATCCATAGAGAGTATTTACTTCATGGAAATTGCCACCGTTAGCTTTGCCTGGCAGTGAATAGGTACCATAAACATGGCCATAAAGGTTGAAACCAGTATCGCCGAGATAGAAACGACTTGTGGTTTTGAAAGTGTAGCGCTGGTTATCACCGGGTTGTGCAGTTTTGCTGTTAAATGGATTTTCTAAATCAAGGAAACCATATAGTTCGCCCCAACTGAACCCTGCTCCACCTTCTAGTTCCAAATAAGCAAAGTCATCTTTATGTGAGGTCTGCCCTGTTTTTTGAGTGGTGTGTTTGGTCCAGTCAAGGTAGTTCATGCTGACATTGGCAAAACCCCACTGGTATTCCGCGCTGGCTGATGCAGAAACCAAGGCAGTAGCAACTGCGGTGAGTGTCAAAATATGTCTTTTCATAAATTCCCTTTATATGGTTTTAGGATAAACAAAGATGTCTTGAATGGTTCGGAATAAAATACATTCGGATAATAATATTTGTTAGTGTGAATATAAATGTTCCGCTCTTAAAAAAGACGTTTTCCAAGTCACATAATGGCTGTTTTTTATTTTTATTGTGAAGTTTATCACTAAAATAAGGCAGCCAAAGGTTGAACCCTGCCAACCTTTGGTTTTTAAGAAAATGCATCTAAGATGCTGTAGTGGGTGTTCTGGGAGAACACATTAAGCGAGTTTGGTTTTCCTCAAAGCTAAATAATCCAGCACTCCCCCCAATAGAAGTCCTACAGTACCCATTGCGATACTGAATGAGAATACGGGTGAAATTGCTTTTTGAAGCCCATCGAGGACGATAAAATGAGTGATACTACTGATGATAATTATCAGGCAGCTACAGATTAACCAAATTATAAATATGGAAGCGGCGAGCAGCATGATAATGAAGGCAATCCGATAATAGCTCTTGAATAATGTGCGGGAAATGAAATTATCGTTTTTTTCGGTATAAGTCAGTGTCTTACGGCAGATAAACAAAAGCCACAGACCCGGTAATCCGATGAAAATGGAGAACAGATAAAACATAGGCCAGCCATGAGATTCAGCGAACCACCCTGCAACCGGGCCGACATAAACCCGTCCAATTGCGGCTAATGCAGAAAGCAGAGCAAATTGTGTCGCTGAAAATGATTTATTGCATAAGGTCATTAACAGGGCGACAAACGCTGCTGTTCCCATGCCACCACAGATATTTTCCAGAAAAACAGTGGCCCCCATCACGTAGATGTCTTTGGGAGTGACGGCAAGTATCCAATAACCCAAATTTGAAACGGTCTGGAGAATGCCAAATATCATCAGAGCGCGAAACAGGCTCCATTTATGCATCAAATAGCCGCCATATAGAGCGCCTACAATGGTAGCAGCCAGACCGAGGGTTTTATTGATCATACCGACTTCAGCAGCAGTGAAGCCAACACCACGTATAAGGAACGTTGTACTGAGAGAGAGCGCAAACGCATCAGCAAGCTTATACAGTACAATTAATAGCAGGATAAGCCAGGCATTGTTTCGGCTAAAGAAATCAGATAAGGGTTCGAATACTGCCTGATGTAATGTTTTTGGTGGCGCTGTATTAATTTTTGGTTCTTTGGCAGTAAGTGTGGCATAAACACCAATGAGCATCATACCTGCCATTATCAAGTACATATTCTGCCAGCCAATATAGGTGGTCAGCCACAACGCCAAACCACCGGAAACCAACATGGCTATCCGATATCCCAGAACGGAAATTGCAGCACCTGAACCGCGCTCTTCCTGTGAAAGTAAGTCGGTTTTATAGGCATCAAAGATAATATCTTGGGAAGCGGAAAAAAATGCGACAGAGACGGCTAATGCTGCGAGCCACCATAAATGTTCAGATGGTTTGAGGAAAGCCATTGTGGCAATACTGACGATAAGCAGGAGCTGAGTCACCAGCATCCATCCCCGCCGCCGCCCTAAAAATGAGGGCGAATATCTGTCCATTGCCGGAGCCCAGAGGAATTTAAAGACATAGGCTTGACCAACCAAAGTGAAAAAACCGATGGTTTTGATATCCAGATTTTCAACTGTCATCCATGCCTGTAATGTTCCTCCCGTGAGTGCTAGGGGTAGACCAGAGGCAAAACCTAGTAAAAGAAGGATGTAATAATTGCGTAGTGTGGATAGCTTATTGAGATAATGATTAGTCATGAGCCTCCCAAGAAAACTTTCTGCACATTACCTAACTGGGCAGAGTTTGGCAGAAAGTTTTTTCATCTCCTGTTAGCGAACGTTTTGTTTGATGAAGGTGCTGACTGACAAATCTTGGGCCATGTCTGCGATCACGTCAGATAAGACTGTGTTTACGGCATCAGCAATTTTCGCATTTGTTGCACTTAATGGCCCTTGAACATTGTAGCTAGTGCGATAGTTTTTGATCTGCTGACTGCCATCTTGGGCATAAACAATAATGGAGATTTCTGCTTTTGTAGAAATATCGTGGCGTAGACTCCCTTCCTTAACATTGGCATAAAGCTGATTCACAACGACTTGCAAGTTGGCATTGGCAGGGGAACCAATCATATAGCCGCGGGCTACCATTTGCTTTTCCAGTGCTTCTTGGAGTAAAAACCGTAAATCACGGGAAGGTGTCAGGGTAACCAGTCTGGCATCGCGATTAACTTGGGCCAGTGCTTGAGATTGACGATGATCGACCCCACTAATACTGATTGTGATCGCTTTCATTGTCGGATCTACGGGTGGCAGGGTAATTTTTGGTTGAATTGCCAATGTATTGCCGGAGTTTGCACAACCAGCTAAAAAGAAAAGTGCAAGCAATGAAGTAAATATTTTTTTTAGCATGTAGGTTTTCTCATTCAGTATACGGATACGCGATATATTAATACAGGTAGTATAAACAGTCGCAATCATAGCATTGCCATTGGTAGCGGCATATCCCTAATGAATGCTTGAAACATAGGGAGAAATACCCCAAGTAAATTCTGTTAAAGATATTTGGCTACCCTGATGTTATAACTCACGGGAAATAAACTAGAATCAATTATATGGTTGATAAATAACCTTTGGTGATGAAGGAGAATGGGATGGTTCGTCAGGAAATAGAAATAAAGTTACAGGCGGCATTTAAGCCTTCTCATCTGGAAGTGATCGATGAAAGTTATCGTCATAATGTGCCAGCAGGTTCTGAAAGCCATTTTAAAATAATTGTGATCAGTAATGAATTTGTCGATCAGAGAATGCTTAGCCGCCATCGCTCAGTATATAGTGTCTTAGCTAAAGAGTTGGAAGAAGGCGTACATGCTTTAGCGCTTCATACTTATACGGAAAAAGAGTGGGCAGAATTGGGAGACACTGTTCTAGCTTCGCCTGCATGCCGGGGAGGAAGTACGACGACGTCAGGTTTGTGATTTTTCCGGGTTAGACTATATATCCTGCTTAATTTTTTATTTTATTAATCTGATTTTAATTTTAGACTGCAGCCTTCGGGCTGTATTTTTGTATATATTCACACCGGATAGACGATATCGTGATGCAGTCATTGAGCCATGTTTATCACAGAAGTCAACGAATATTGCCTGCTTTTGTCTGCAATTCTCGACTCATACTGTCTGCGTCGCTATAATGCTGCGTCTGAATTTTTAGAATGGTTTCGGGACGCTTCTGATCACAGGGATTCTCGGTTTTTAAATACGACCGCCCCGGTTCTTGATGAGTGTTGTAATCAGCCAGTTTTTCAGGCACTACGACATTCTGAAGTTGACCGAGCACTATGATTTTTTTGAGGTAACAAGATGCAAGTTTCTGTTGAAACCACTCAAGGCCTTGGGCGTCGTGTATCAATCACCGTTCCTGCTGCCGACATTGAAAAAGCAATTAGCAGTGAATTGGTTAATGTAGCGAAAAAAGTCCGTATCGACGGTTTCCGTAAAGGCAAAGTGCCTATGAATATCGTCAAACAGCGTTATGGCGCTTCCGTTCTGCAGGATGTTCTTGGTGATCTGATGCAACGCAATTTCGTCAATGCGATCATTGAGAATAAAATTAATCCAGCAGGTGCGCCAAGCTATAAACCAGAGCAGTTTAAAGATGGTGAAGACTTCATTTATGCTGTTGAGTTTGAAGTTTATCCAGAGATCGAACTGAAAGGTCTGGAAGAGATCGAAGTTGAAAAACCGGTTGTTGAAGTTAAAGATGCAGACGTTGACGCGATGCTGGAAACTTTGCGTAAACAGCAGGCAGATTGGAAAGAAATTGATGAAGCAGCGGCTGCGGAAGATCGCGTAACTGTTGACTTCACTGGTTCTGTTGATGGCGAAGAGTTCGAAGGCGGCAAATCAACTGATTTCGTTCTGGCAATGGGTCAGGGCCGTATGATCCCTGGTTTTGAAGAGGGCGTCGTTGGCCACAAAGCGGGTGAAGAATTTACCCTCGATGTGACTTTCCCAGAAGATTATCATGCAGAAAACCTGAAAGGGAAAGCTGCGACGTTTGCTATCAATCTGAAGAAAGTTGAACAGCGTGAACTGCCAGAACTGACCGAAGAGTTTATCAAGCGTTTTGGTATTGCTGACGGCACTGTTGATGGTCTGCGTGCTGAAGTGCGCAAAAATATGGAACGTGAACTGAAGAACGCGGTTCGTAGCCGTATCAAGACTCAGGTCCTTGATGGTCTGGTTAATGCGAACGAAATTGAAGTTCCAGCAGCGGTTATCGATGGCGAAATTGATGTGTTGCGCCGTCAGGCTGCTCAGCGTTTCGGCGGCAATGAAAAACAAGCTCTGGAACTGCCACGTGAACTGTTCGAAGAGCAGGCAAAACGCCGCGTTGTTGTTGGTTTGCTGTTAGGTGAAGTCATTAGCAGCAATGAGCTGAAAGTTGATGAAGATCGCGTTAATGTGCTGATCGAAGAGATGGCTTCTGCTTATGAAGATCCAAAAGAAGTGATCGAATACTACAGCAAAAATAAAGAAATGCTGAACAACGTCCGCAACATTGCTCTGGAAGAACAGGCTGTTGAATTTGTTCTGAATAAAGCAAAAGTTTCTGAAAAAGAAGCCGGCTTTAATGATCTTATGAACCAAAATCAACTGGCATAAGTTTCATTTATTGATTACCTGAGATAATGAAATTTCTCTCAGTAATGCAAACCCGCAGGCTATGCTTGCGGGTTTTTTTATTGTCCTTGAAAAAAACAGATTTAACCTCATATCCTTTCTTACTATTATGTAAGGGCTTACTACTTTTTAGGGGGAGAAAGCCCTCTGTTAGTTAACTTTGGATCATGGTCATCATCGCTTATCTCAAGTAGAATCAGTTATGAATGGCACCAGCGTGAGTTCTATTAGGAGACGGAAATGTCATACAGTGGCAAGCAAGATCAATATGCACCTAACATGTCTTTGGTGCCGATGGTGGTTGAACAAACTGCACGTGGAGAACGTGCATTCGATATTTACTCCCGTTTATTAAAAGATCGAATTATTTTTCTGACTGGGCCAGTTGAAGATCATACGGCGAACTTAATTGTCGCCCAAATGTTATTCCTGGAAGCAGAAAACCCAGAAAAAGATATTAACTTATATATCAACTCTCCGGGTGGGGTTATTACAGCGGGTATGTCTATTTATGACACGATGCAATTTATCAAGCCGGATGTGAGTACTATTTGTATGGGGCAAGCCTGTTCAATGGGTGCATTCCTGTTGACAGCTGGAGCAAAAGGTAAGCGTTTCTGTCTGCCAAATTCTAGAGTCATGATTCACCAGCCATTAGGTGGTTTCCAAGGGCAGGCGACAGATATTGAAATTCATGCGCAGGAGATACTCAAGGTTAAAGCTCGCATGAATGAGTTGATGGCGAAACATACTGGCAAACCACTTGAGAAGATCGTCGAAGATACAGAACGCGACCGTTTCTTATCAGCTGCAGAATCCGTAGAATACGGTTTGGTTGATAGTATATTTACCCAGCGCAACTAATTTATTGACAATTACTTTATTACTCCGGCGCTATAATTTTAAGGGCGTTTTTTTTGTTGGCGCCTTACTCGGCGGAGTAATGACAGCGTATTTTCTGTTATGCCAGATAAACTGGGATAACAGCCCATAAAGTGAGGTTGACTGATGACAGATAAGCGCAAAGACGGTTCAGGAAAGCTGCTGTATTGCTCTTTCTGCGGGAAAAGCCAACATGAAGTTCGGAAATTAATAGCTGGCCCGTCAGTGTATATCTGCGACGAATGTGTCGATTTATGTAACGATATCATTCGCGAAGAAATTAAAGAACTAGTACCACACCGTGAGCGTAGCGCCTTGCCTACCCCTCATGAAATTCGTCAACATCTGGATGATTATGTTATCGGTCAGGAAACGGCGAAGAAAGTGTTAGCAGTCGCTGTTTATAACCATTACAAGAGACTGCGTAATGGGGACACTAATAACGGTGTGGAATTAGGAAAGAGTAATATTCTGCTGATTGGCCCAACAGGTAGTGGTAAAACCCTGCTTGCTGAGACACTCGCCCGTTATTTAGATGTGCCTTTTACTATGGCTGATGCTACGACACTGACTGAAGCGGGTTATGTCGGTGAAGATGTAGAAAATATTATCCAGAAACTGCTGCAAAAGTGTGACTACGATGTGCAGAAAGCGCAGCGTGGGATTGTGTATATTGATGAAATAGATAAGATTTCTCGCAAATCTGATAATCCGTCAATTACTCGTGATGTCTCGGGAGAGGGCGTTCAGCAGGCACTTTTGAAGCTGATTGAAGGTACAGTGGCAGCGGTTCCACCTCAAGGTGGCCGTAAACATCCACAGCAGGAATTTCTTCAGGTTGATACCTCTAAGATCTTGTTTATCTGTGGTGGTGCATTTGCAGGATTGGACAAAGTTATTAGCCAGCGTTTGAATGTCAGCTCGGGTATCGGTTTTAGTGCTACAGTTAAAGGCGAGTCAGAGAAAGCAACAGAAGGCGAATTGCTTGCTCAGGCTGAACCGGAAGATTTGATCAAATTTGGGTTAATTCCTGAATTCATTGGCCGTCTGCCAGTTGTGGCAACATTGACTGAACTGAGTGAAGAAGCACTGATTCAGATCCTGCAAGAGCCGAAAAATGCGTTGACCAAACAGTATCAGGCTCTGTTTAATCTGGAAGGTGCTGAACTTGAGTTCAGAAAAGAAGCACTGACAGCGATTGCGAAGAAGGCTATGGCGCGTAAGACTGGTGCACGCGGTCTTCGTTCAATCGTAGAAGGTGTTTTGTTGGATACGATGTATGACCTGCCATCAATGGAACATGTAGAAAAAGTTGTCGTTGATGAAGCGGTTGTTGAAGAGAAATCAGCGCCATTATTGATATATAGTAAGCCGGATGCCCAAGTTTCTGGTGAGTGATGAAAATAGGGTAGGAAGTACCGATTATCAATATGTATTGAAAAAATAAAAATGAGGGATTCTCCCTCATTTTGCTTTTTGCAGGCATAGGCTATTGAATGTGAGATTCCTGTCCCCATATATTTTGTATTCTTTGAAGTGAAACTCGTGAAAACCGTGTTTCACGAGATTCCTAAAAACTGGCGAAAGCTAAACGAAGAGAGAGCTCTATGAACCCTGAGCGTTCCGAACGCATAGAAATCCCTGTATTGCCTTTGCGCGATGTAGTGGTTTACCCACATATGGTGATCCCTCTGTTTGTTGGGCGTGAGAAGTCGATTCATTGCCTGGAAGCAGCAATGGATCATGACAAACAGGTCATGTTGGTCGCGCAAAAAGAAGCATCCACTGATGAGCCGGGAGTCAATGATCTTTTCTCCGTAGGTACAGTGGCTTCTGTGTTACAGATGTTGAAACTGCCAGACGGCACAGTAAAAGTTCTCGTTGAGGGTTTGCAGCGTGCCCGTATTACAACATTGACGGATAATGGTGAGTACTTCTATGCGCAGGTTGAATATCTTGAATCCCCTGTCATTGATGAACGTGAGCAAGAAGTTCTGGTAAGAACCGCCATCAATCAGTTTGAAGGTTATGTCAAACTAAACAAGAAGATCCCGCCGGAAGTATTGACATCATTACACAGCATTGAAGATTTAGCAAAACTGGCAGATACCATTGCTGCCCATATGCCTTTAAAAATCAACGATAAACAGACTGTTTTAGAAATGTCTGATGTTGTTGAGCGTATTGAATATCTGATCGCAATGATGGAATCAGAAATCGATTTGTTACAGGTAGAAAAACGTATCCGCAATCGCGTCAAAAAACAGATGGAAAAAAGCCAGCGAGAGTACTACCTGAATGAACAAATGAAAGCGATCCAGAAAGAATTAGGTGAGATGGATGATGCACCTGATGAATATGAAACGCTGAGACGTAAGATCGAAGACGCTAAAATGCCGAAAGAGGCACGCGAAAAGGTCGAAGCCGAGCTGCAGAAATTAAAAATGATGTCTCCAATGTCAGCGGAAGCGACGGTGGTACGTAGCTACATTGACTGGATGGTACAAGTTCCTTGGGTTGCTCGCAGCAAGGTGAAAAAAGATTTGGTCAAGGCGCAGGAAGTGCTGGATATAGATCATTATGGTCTGGAACGCGTCAAAGAGCGTATCCTTGAGTATCTGGCAGTACAAAGCCGTGTCAGCAAAATCAAAGGGCCGATTCTGTGCTTGGTAGGGCCTCCTGGCGTAGGTAAAACCTCACTGGGCCGTTCTATTGCGCGTGCAACTGGCCGTAAATATGTTCGCATGGCACTGGGTGGCGTACGTGATGAAGCAGAAATCCGTGGTCATCGCCGTACTTATATTGGTTCGATGCCGGGTAAACTGGTTCAGAAGATGTCCAAAATTGGGGTCAAAAATCCACTGTTCCTGTTGGATGAAATTGACAAAATGTCATCTGACATGCGTGGCGATCCGGCTTCTGCATTGCTGGAGGTTCTTGATCCTGAACAAAATGTGACATTTAATGATCACTACCTTGAAGTGGATTACGATTTGTCTGATGTTATGTTTGTGGCAACGTCCAATTCGATGAACATTCCGGCGCCACTGCTTGATCGTATGGAGGTTATTCGTCTGTCGGGTTATACCGAAGACGAAAAATTGAACATTGCCAAGCGGCATTTACTGCCAAAGCAGATTGAGCGCAATGCTTTGAAAAAAGGTGAATTGGCCATTGATGACGGTGCGATTCTCGGTATTATCCGTTACTACACCCGTGAAGCTGGTGTACGTAATCTAGAACGTGAAATTTCCAAATTGTGCCGTAAAGCTGTTAAGGCATTGTTGATGGATAAGCAGCTTAAGCACATCGAAATCAATGCGGATAATCTGAAAAATTATCTGGGTGTTCAACGTGTGGATTATGGTCGTGCAGATACTGAGAACCGTGTTGGTCAGGTGACTGGCCTTGCATGGACCGAAGTGGGTGGTGAACTGTTAACGATTGAAACAGCCAGCGTGCCAGGTAAAGGAAAACTAACCTATACGGGGTCGTTGGGTGAAGTGATGCAAGAATCCATTCAGGCAGCCTTGACTGTGGTTCGGGCTCGTGCCGATAAACTGGGTATCAGCTCTGATTTCCATGAAAAACGTGATATTCATGTCCACGTACCTGAAGGTGCGACACCAAAAGATGGCCCAAGCGCGGGTATTGCAATGTGTACTGCGTTGGTTTCCTGCCTGACAGGTAATCCAGTTCGTGCCGATGTTGCTATGACAGGCGAAATCACTCTGCGTGGTTTAGTACTGCCTATTGGTGGTTTGAAAGAAAAACTGCTGGCAGCTCATCGTGGAGGGATTAAAACCGTCTTGATTCCAGATGAAAATAAACGAGATCTGGAAGAGATCCCTCAGAATATTATTCAAGATTTGGAGATCCATCCTGTTAAGCGCATAGAAGATGTTTTGTCTATTGCTTTACAGTCTCCTGCGTTTGGAGCAGAAGCAGTATCACTAAAGTAGTACGAAAATAGTGAGCTAACTCAAGAAGTTTGTATAAAATTTAGGTTGGCGAGTATATTAAGGCTTGCCAGCCTTTTTTTGTCTCATTAAGTTAGTTTAATCCAAATATCCGATTAAATATTTTGCTGTTCCATGATTTTTTGCTAATACTGGAAGGGATTGATATAACGGCACGGCTGTCGCGTTATCCGTTAGAGATCGGTATTTGTTACGATAGTAAAACTAAATGGGGATGATAAGAGTGAACAAGTCACAACTGATCGACAAAATTGCTGCTGATGTAAATATTTCCAAAGCAGCTGCCGGGCGTGTAGTAGATGCATTCATTTCTTCAGTATCTGATGCATTGAAAGACGGTGATGATGTCGTTTTGGTAGGGTTCGGTACTTTTACTGTACGTGAGCGTGCTGCTCGTACAGGGCGTAACCCCCAGACAGGCAAAGAAATCAAAATCGCAGCAGCAAAAGTACCCGCTTTCCGCGCAGGAAAGGGACTGAAAGATGCTGTTAATGAGTAATGAATATGAAACATCCTCCCTCGCTTTGGCCATTACAGTTAAACTTAAACTGACGGGGCGGGGTTGATAGGTTAGAATATAAGCGCATCAACCAATTGGTTGATGCGCTTTTTTTCTCTTAGCGTTTGAATTAGCGTAATATGGTAGTTTCTTTTTCACTAAAGCGGAGTTTTACGTCTTTATGATGGACAACCTACGCACGGCGGCAAACGGTCCTGTGCTTAAAATTGTATTGGCTCTAATTATCCTGACCTTTGTTTTGACAGGTGTAACAGGCTACCTGTCAAGTGAAGGTGGTAATTATGCTGCCAAAGTGAATGGTCAAACCATTAGTCGTGCTCAATTAGAGCAAGCATTTCAGCAAGACAAAATTGCGTTGCAGGATAGACTGGGAGATCAATTCTCAACTCTGTTAAGTGATGAGCAAAAAGTACAACAAATTCGACGCAATTCACTGGATCGCCTCATCACTGTTGTTCTATCAGATCAATATGCACGTAAGCTGGGCTTGTCAGCAAGCGATGAGCAGGTTAAGGAAGAGATCCGTAACCTACCTTTTTTCCAGACAGATGGTAAATTTGATAACAATAAATATCTGACCTTGCTTACCGGTGCAAACAGAAGCCCAGATAGCTTTGCTGAACAGGTTCGTCAAGATCTGATTAACCGTCAATTGATGTCGATATTGACGGGTTCAGAAATTGCTTTGCCGACAGAGATCAAACAGGAAACAGCGCTGGCCTTTCAAGAAAGAACGGTTCGTTTCGCTACACTTGAGCTGAAATCTATTGAAGCACAGCAAAAAGTGACAGATAAAGAGCTGAAAAACTACTATGACGTTAATAGCAAGAGTTTCACCGTGCCAGAAAAGGTGAAAGTCAGCTACATCAAGATGGATGCTGCGGATGAGTTGAAAAGTGTCACCGTATCTGATGCCGATATTGAAAAATATTATAAAAACAATTTGCCACAGTATACGCAGATCGAGCAAAAAAAATACAGTCTGGTTCAATTGGTGTCTGATGCTGAAGCTAAATCAGTTTTGGATGAATTAAAGAAAGGTGCTGATTTCAGCAAATTGGCGGCAGAAAAATCGACAGATAAATTTTCTGCTCAAAAGGAGGGAGATCTGGGTTGGATGGAAGAAAGCTCTCTACCTGATGAGATTAAGTCAGCTAATTTGATAGAAAAAGGGCAGCTTTCTGGCGTCATCAAGCTATCTGGTGGATATGCTATTTTCCGTTTAGATGATATTAAACCTCAGATAGTAAAATCACTGGTCGATGTGCGTTCGGAAATAGAAAAAATCGTTAAACAGGAAAAAGCGGTTGATGCATTCTATGCATTGCAGAGAAAAGTAAGTGATGCCGCTACCAATGATAACGAATCTTTGGCTGCGGCAGAAAAGGCAGCTGGTTATAAGGCTGTGACGACTGACTGGTTTGATCGTGACCACATTCCTGCTGAAATAAATTTCGGTTCGGTGGTTCAGACTATTTTCTCTGGAAATCTGATTGATGATAAAGGGGCATCAGGAACTAACTCCGATGTTATTTCTGTGGATGGTGACAGAGCCTTTATTGTTCGTGTTGATGATGCCAAGCCAGAAACTATCCAGCCTTACGAGCAGGCCAAAACTCAGATTACCGAATTATTAAAACGCCAGAAAGCTGAAAAGCAGTTGCAGCTTGAAAGTGAAAAACTGCTGGTTGCTTTGAAAGAAGGTAAAGGTGAGCAGGCATTGAAAGCAGCTGGGATTCAGTTTGGTGCCTCCACTGTGATCAAAAATTTATCACAAACTAATCAGGCTACTAATGTAGCATTTACTTTGCCTCATCCTAAAGATGGCAAGTCTGAGTATGGTTTAGCCCAAGATGGGCTTGGTAACGCTGTGCTTATCCAATTGGATAAAGTCGTTCCAGGTTCTGTTTCAGAAGAACAGGTTAAACAATACATAGCGGAGTATCAGTATCAAATCGGTACTTTCATGCTGGAATCATTGATGATTAATTTGCGTGATGATGCCGAGATTAAGATGGGGCAGATTGAATAAAATTGCGAAGCTTCTCGCAACTATTTTTGCAAAACAACAATTGAAAAAGGCCACTTTTGTGGCCTTTCGCATATTTGAACCTTTCTTCTTGTCCAGAAATTCTGTTATGGCAAGCTTTCCTCCGTCAACAAAACACGGAGGAATTTATATGAAATATTTAAGGACACTATTTAATTCACTTGTTATGGTTTTTTGTATCAGTATTCCGTTATCTCATGCAATTGCAGCGGATGAATCACCTGATAAAGCTGTGAAACAATCTACTAATCAACACAAAGCTGCTATTGAAAAAAGTGATGTGAAAGAGGGGAAAGAATTAGTCTCAGAAAAGGAAATACAGGGAAAAGGAAGCATCAATATCAATACGGCGAATGCTGAACAATTAGTGAAGGAACTCAATGGTGTTGGCGCCAAAAAGGCTCAGGCGATTATTGAATACCGTGAAAAATATGGCCAATTTACGGCAATTGAGCAGTTGCAGGAAGTTCAGGGCATTGGCCCTGCTTTAATAGAAAAAAATCGGGATAAATTAACCTATTGATCATCAAGCCCTCTTGGTGAATACCATGCTAATCGCATCAAGAGTCAAGAGGGCTGTGATATTGATCAAGAATAATTCATTAAATACTATTGTAATTAAAATGTTTTGCTATTGTTAACTATTTGGTCGGATGAGTTAAAAGGGGAAAATAGCAATGCGTACAATTATTAAGGTCAGGGGCTATCATATTGATCTTTTCCAGCATGTGAATAATGCTCGTTATTTGGAATTCATGGAAGAAGCTCGCTGGGATTTGCTGACAGAAAGTGACACACTGACGTGGTTAAAAACTAATAATGTTGGCTTTGCCGTAGTTAATATTAACATCAATTACCGCCTGCCGGCAGTGTTCGGAGATGAGTTGGAAGTGAGGTCTAGCCTCAAGGAATTACGTAATAAAAGTGGTGTATTTTTTCAGGAGATTATACGCAGAAGTGATAATAAAGTACTCACCGATGCTTTGACCACATTTGCCTGTATTGATTTGAAGACTCAGAAGGCATTAACTTTAGAGGGGGATATACAGGAAAGATTAGAAGCATTTAAAGTTTAAAATAGTGAGAGGCTTAGCAGCCTCTCAATGATAGCGATTATTGCGTAAAATTAATTGGTTAGCTCAGATGCGTTTTGGATTTCATATCTTCCATAGTGGATTGAGTATTATTTAAATAAAGGTTTAATCCATTAGCCCGAAGGTGGCAGGCTGCACACTCACTACAGCCATCGCCTTGGATACCGTTATAACATGTGAGAGTCTGGGTACGGACGAAGTTCAATTTTTGATAATAATCAGCCAATGCCCAAGTTTCCGCTTTGTTCAACCACATCAAGGGAGTCTCAAAACGGATATCACGGGCAATGCCAAGGCAAACTGCTTTATTCAGGGCTTTGACAAATTCATCGCGACAGTCTGGGTAGCCAGAAAAATCGGTTTCACAAACACCGGTGATAACGGCTTCAGCCTCAACTTGGTAGGCATAAATAGCCGCTAGAGTTAAAAACAAAATGTTGCGGCCAGGAACAAATGTATTTGGGAGGCCACTTTTTTCACTTTCACTGAAATCCGGCACGGGAATGTTGTCTCGGGTCAGGCTGCTGATTGCAAGCTCACTCAATAAAGTAACATCAAGTACTTTGTGGGCAGCGGCACCCAGTTCTTTGCTAATACGACAAGCCACGTCAATTTCAGCGCGGTGACGTTGACCATAATCAAAAGTGACACAGTGAACTTCATCGTATTGACGGAGTGCCTGAATTAAACAAGTGGTGGAATCTTGACCACCACTGAATACAACAACGGCTCGTTTCATAATACCTACCTATTTAAATTGAAGGAGATATGTTACTCATAACCGTCTAGCTTGGGTAGTTGCGTGAGATACAGTGTGATGTCACCGATATTATTGCGAACCCATTCTGGATTGTAATAGGTATCAAGATAGCGTTCGCCGCTATCACACAGCAATGTCACGATTGCACCCTGCTGGTTGTTCTCATGCATCTGTTTGGCTAGCTGTAAAGCTCCCCAAACGTTGGTTCCTGTTGATGCGCCAGTTTTTCTGCCAATTAATTTTTCAAGCCAATAAATGGTGGCGATAGTGGCACAATCAGGGACTTGCAGCATGTCATTGATAACATTTGGGATAAAGGATGGTTCTGCACGTGGGCGGCCAATTCCTTCGATTTTACTGCTGGTGATTCCGCGGATATCACGGCGATTTTGGTGATAACAATCGTAGAAAACAGAGTTTTCAGGATCAACAACAATCAGTTTGGTGTTATATCCCTGATAACGGATATAGCGACCGAGCGTTGCTGATGTTCCGCCAGTTCCTGCGCTCATGACAATGTAAGTTGGTTCAGGAAATGGCTCCAGTTGCATTTGACGGAAAATGCTTTCTGCGATGTTATTGTTTCCACGCCAGTCAGTAGCTCGTTCGGCGTAAGTAAATTGATCCATATAATGGCCATTCAGCTTTTTTGCCAGACGTTCTGACTCTTCATAAATAAGGGCTGAGTGTTCCACAAAGTGGCATTTACCACCGTAGAATTCGATTTCTTGAACCTTGCGTTTAGCTGTACAGGAGGGCATCACGGCGATAAAAGGTAAGCCAAGCAAGCGGGCAAAATAGGCTTCAGAAACGGCGGTACTGCCGGATGAGGCTTCAATGATTGGGGTTCCTTCCTTGATCCAGCCATTACTGAGTGCATAGAGGAATAGGGAACGAGCAAGCCGATGTTTCAGGCTGCCTGTCGGATGAGTGCTTTCATCTTTGAGATAAAGGTGAATCCCTGGAAACACGGGGAGATTGAGGCGAATCAGGTGTGTATCAGCACTTCGTTGATAATCAGCTTGGATGGCTTTAATGGCATTTGTAGCCCATGAAGACGACATAAATTGATCCTGAATAACAATACTTTAGTGATATATAGATTACTTTTATATTAGGGGAAATAGATTGTTATTTTTCTACATTTATTATTTGGTTTTGGGAAAATTTTCTACAGGATTTGGATATGTTAGATAAAATAGACCGCAAGCTACTAGATCTGCTCCAACAGGACTGTAGCCGATCCTTGAATGCACTGGCCGAAGCCGTTAATTTGACCTCCACACCTTGTTGGAAACGGCTAAAACGGCTTGAAGATGATGGGTACATTGTCGGAAAAGTTGCATTGCTAAATGGCACTAAACTTGGGCTTAGTCTGACCGTGATTGTGATGATCAAAACTCAACAGCATAGTAGTGAATGGTATGAACAGTTTGTGGCTTTTATAAAAGAGATGCCAGAGGTTTTAACATTTTATCGAATGGCTGGGGAATATGATTACTTGATGCATGTAGAAGTTGTTGATATGAAAAGTTATGATCGGTTCTACAAACGTATGGTTAATGGCGTTTCTGGTTTGATTGATGTCACCTCTAACTTTGCAATGGAAAAAATAAAATATACAACGGCGTTACCAATACCGGATTAGATAATGCAAAAATCTTTCTGATGGAGTTAATGCTAATTCTTTCATTTTTTACTTCGGGAATAGGTTTGTGAGATTATTTTCTCAATTAAGTTGGTATTTTCTCAGCGAATGGCGTCGTTATTTTGGTGCCATTATTTTCCTTGTTATGATTGCGATGCTGCAATTAATTCCTCCCCGTTTGGTCGGAATTATCGTTGATGGCATCAGTGCAAAAACGATGTCATCCAGTCAATTATTGATGTGGCTAGGCATCATGCTGCTCATTGCGCTGGCGATATACGGTCTGCGGTATGTTTGGCGCGTATGGCTATTCGGGGCGTCTTATCGGCTGGCTGTTAAACTACGTAGTGATTTCTACCAGAAATTGAGCAGCCAGAACCCTGAATTTTATTTGCGCCACAGAACCGGTGACTTAATGGCTCGTGCAACCAATGATGTTGATAGGGTTGTTTTTGCTGCGGGTGAGGGGGTGCTAACTTTAGTCGATTCCTTAGTGATGGGATGTGCTGTTCTTATCATGATGAGTGTGGAAATCAGTTGGCAGTTAACGTTGTTATCACTGTTACCGATGCCCATTATGGCGTTGGTGATTAAACGATATGGCGAACAGCTTCACCATCGTTTCAAGTCTGCACAAGGAGCATTCTCTGCTCTTAATAACCATGCTCAGGAAAGTCTTACCAGCATCCGTATGATCAAAGCGTTTGGTCTGGAAGATCTGCAATCCAGCCAATTTGAAGAGGTCGCTACTGATGCTGGACGTAAAAATATGCACGTTGCGCGCGTGGATGCACGTTTTGATCCTACCATTTTCATTGCTATTGGCGTTGCAAACCTATTAGCGATTGGTGGAGGGAGTTGGATGGTCGTGCATGGCTCTATGACACTGGGTGAATTGACTAGCTTTGTTATGTATCTGGGATTGATGATCTGGCCAATGTTGGCATTGGCATGGATGTTTAACATTGTTGAGCGTGGCAGTGCGGCATATACACGGATCCGCAGCTTGTTACAGGAGCCACTGGTGATTGATGATGGTTCTCAGTCCTTATTAGTTGAGCGCGGTACATTACAGGCAAATATCAATACCTTCATTTATCCCGCAAATGATAGACCTGTTTTACATGATGTCCGTTTTCAATTATCACCAGGTCAGTTATTGGGGGTTTGTGGTCCAACTGGTGCAGGAAAAAGCACTTTGCTTGCCTTGTTACAGCGGCAATTTGATGTCACCGACGGTGAAATTCTTTTTCAGTCACGGCACGTTTCTACACTTAGATTGGAAGAATGGCGATCACGATTGGCTATTGTTAATCAGACTCCTTTCCTGTTTTCGGATACAGTCGCTGGCAATATCGCGCTAGGCCGGCCTGATGCAACTCAAGAACAAATTGAAGAAGTTGCTCGTCTGGCGAATGTGCATGATGATATTTTGCGGTTACCGCAGGGCTACCAAACGGAAGTGGGAGAACGTGGCGTAATGCTTTCTGGCGGACAGAAGCAACGTATTTCCATTGCACGTGCTCTGTTATTGGATACGGAAATTTTGATTTTGGACGATGCACTTTCTGCCGTAGATGGTCAGACAGAACATCAAATCATGAAAAATCTCAGCCAGTGGCGGCGGCAGCGTACCGTTATTATCAGCGCCCACCGACTGTCCGCTTTAACGGAAGCTGATAACATTTTGGTTATTCAGCATGGCACGGTTGTGCAGCAAGGCCCGCACAAACAACTTATTGTACAATCCGGTTGGTATTCTGATATGTACCATTATCAGCAACTTGAAGCCGCATTGGATGGTGAACATGACTAATAATGATATGCGTAAGCCCAGTGTACGCAAGCTATGGCCATCATTAAAGCGCTTGTTGTCTTACAGTAAGAATTATCGCAAGCCAATTTTGCTGGCTGTATTGATGTCATGGGTTGCTGCGTTAGCAGAAGTCAGTGGGCCACTGCTTGTGAGCTATTTCATTGACAATATGGTAGCAACGGGCAATCTTCCGCTTGATGTTGTCAGTGGGCTTGCGGTTATTTTTTTGGTATTGCAGTTTGTTGCTGCTGCCTTGCACTACTTTCAGTTCCTATTATTCAATCAGGCATCAGTGGGGGTAGTTCAGAAGCTTCGTACTGATGTTATGAATTCGGCATTGCGCCAGCCGTTGAGCACCTTCGATAATCAGCCCGTTGGGCAGCTAATATCCCGCGTGACGAATGATACTGAAGCCATTAAAGATCTGTTTGTGAATGTGATCCCTACAGTGTTTCGCTGCATTTCGTTGATCGGGGCAATGCTGATAGCTATGTTTATTTTAGATTGGCGTATGGCATGTGTTGCTTTGACAATATTTCCAGCAGTTTTGCTGGTAATGATAATTTATCAGCATTTCAGTACTCCAATTATTAGACGGGTTCGTAGTTATCTGGCTGATATTAATGACGGCTTTAATGAAACCATTAATGGTATGACAGTGATTCAGCAATTTCGCCAGCAAGCTCGTTTTGGTGAGAAAATGCTGGCGACTAATCGTGAACATTATCAGTCTCGCATGCAAGCGTTGCGGTTAGATGGCATTTTGCTGAGGCCGTTACTGAGTTTGTTTTCTGCTGCCGTGCTGTGTGGCCTGCTGTTGTTATTTGGCTTCAAAGGCACGGAAGTAATTGGCGTGGGTGTACTATACGCATTCGTCAACTATCTTGGACGCCTGAATGAACCTCTGATTGAACTGACAGCTCAACAATCTTTACTGCAACAGGCGGTAGTTTCAGGGGAGCGGGTTTTTGAGTTAATGGATAGCCCACAGCAGCAATATGGCATTGATCAGCAGGCGCTGACGAGTGGTAGAATTGATATTGAAAATTTAACTTTTGCTTATCGTAATGACAAAGTCGTGCTGAGTGACATCAATCTGCATGTTCCTACACATGGGTTTGTGGCTTTGGTTGGTCATACGGGAAGTGGTAAAAGTACTCTGACTAATTTGATTATGGGATATTATCCGTGGCAAGACGGTGAAATTTATCTTGATGGTCGTCCCGTATCTTCCCTTTCTCATGCGGTTCTGCGTAATGGCGTAGCAATGGTACAGCAAGATCCTGTAGTGCTTGCAGCCTCATTTTTCGACAATATCACATTGGGGCGGGATATCAGTGAAGATAAAATTTGGCAGGTATTGGAGATGGTTCAATTGGCTGAATTGGTCCGCCGCTTACCAGATGGTTTGAATTCAGTACTGGGAGAGCAGGGGAATACCCTTTCCGCAGGGCAAAAACAGCTTTTGGCAATGGCTCGGGTTCTGGTGCAAACGCCGCAGATTCTTATCTTGGATGAAGCAACGGCGAATATTGATTCGGGAACGGAGCAATCAGTACAGCAGGCATTGCGGATGATCCGTAAACAGACGACTTTGGTGGTCATCGCCCATCGCCTTTCAACTATTGTTGAAGCGGATTCCATATTAGTGCTACATCGCGGTGCAATAGTGGAGCAAGGGCAGCATCAACAGCTACTGGCTAAGCGTGGGCGCTATTATCAGATGTATCAACTCCAACAGGTCGGTGAGACTTTGAATGAATCTATGCACGCTTAGTGTGCATAAGAGGAGTGGCTGCTCTAGTCACTCCTTTTTTACTTTCCTTTCCCAGCTATGTTCTCTGATAACAAATTGATTACAGATACTTTTTAATTCTTGGCATATCCCTTGCAACACTTCTCGCGCAAATGTTCCTTGCAAACACAGCAAAAAGCGGGGGAAGTATGAAACTGATTACTACCATCATAAAACCATTTAAGTTAGAAGAAGTGCGTGAAGCGCTTTCCGATATTGGTATACAAGGAATGACGGTTACAGAAGTAAAGGGATTTGGACGCCAAAAGGGGCACTCAGAACTTTATCGGGGAGCTGAATACAGCGTTAATTTTTTACCCAAAGTTAAAATTGATATTGCTACCCATGATGAGCGAGTAGAAGAAGTTATCCATGTCATACAGCAATCTGCATTCACTGGCAAAATGGGGGATGGCAAGATTTTTATCTTTGAGTTACAGCATGCTGTCCGTATCAGAACGGGTGAAACGAATGATGCAGCATTGTAAATGGGGGGATGGAAAATGAAAAAACAACTTTTATCCATAACCAGCATCATTGCGGGGATTATCGCTAGTGCACCTTCTTTTGCGTTTGCTGCGGGAAGTACTTTCGATAAAGCTGATACTGTATTCATGCTGGTAAATACGGTACTTGTGCTCTTTATGACTATACCTGGCATAGCCCTGTTTTATGGGGGATTGCTGCGTCGTAAGAATGTTTTGTCATTAATGTCACAGGTGATTGTTAGCTTTTCCTTAGTCTGTGTACTTTGGGTAGTTTACGGTTATAGCATGACTTTTGGAACGGGTAATCGTTTTTGGGGTGGGTTTGAGCAGGTCATGCTGAAAAATATATCGATAACTGATTTGAATGGCAGTTTTTATCAACTGATTCATGTCGTTTTTCAGGGGGCATTTGCCTGTATCACCGTAGCTTTGGTTGTCGGGGCTTTATGCGAAAGAGTTCGTTTTTCTGCACTGTTAATTTTTAGTGTGTTATGGCTGACAGCTTCCTATATTCCTATGGCGCATATGGTGTGGGGAGGAGGCTGGCTTGCTCAGGATGGTGCATTGGATTTTGCTGGAGGAACTGTCGTTCATATTAACGCAGCGGTTGCAGGATTGGTCGGTGCTTATTTACTTGGAAGGCGCTCAGGATTTGGTAAGGAAGCTTTTAAACCTCATAACTTACCAATGACTTTTATTGGCACTGCGATCCTTTACATTGGCTGGTTTGGTTTTAATGTTGGTTCTGCTGGTGCTGTAAATGCCATCGCAGCACTAGCCCTTATAAATACGATGGCGGCAACAGCAGGCGCGGTATTGTCATGGGTTTTTTCTGAATGGCTATTCCGTGATAAGCCTTCTCTTTTGGGAGCATGTTCTGGTTGTATTGCGGGTTTGGTGGCAATTACACCCGCAGCGGCAACAGTTGGTATCGGTGGTGCGCTTATCATTGGACTGATTGCGGGGGTTGCCGGTTTATGGGGCGTGGTGGTATTAAAACGCTGGTTACGTGTTGATGATGTCTGTGATGTTTTTGGAGTACATGGCGTATGTGGCATTGTTGGGTGTTTATTAACGAGTATTTTCACTGCATCCGCTTTAGGGGGCACTGGATTTCCAGAAGATATGACAATGCTAAGACAGATCGGCGTGCAGATCATTAGTATATTGGTTTGTATTGTCTGGTCAGCTGTGGCTGCTTATCTGTCATTCAAGATTGCTGATCTGGTGGTTGGGTTGCGTATTAGCGTTGAATCTGAAAGGGAAGGCTTGGATATTACTTCTCATGGCGAAAGTGCTTATAACTGATCATATCTTCCATTTTTGAAACTGTCGTGTGCCGTAGATATAGTACGGCACACAATATTATTTTCGTTTGCGGATCACCCCTTCCTGAACGGCAGACGCGATGAGTACTCCTTCACGGGTATAGATATGCCCACGAACAAAACCACGCGCTCCTGATGCTGATGGGCTTTCTATGGAATAGAGTAGCCAGTCATCCATTTTGAATGGACGGTGATACCACATAGAGTGGTCAATTGTGGCGATCTGAATATCTTTTTCCATGAACCCAATACCATGAGGCTGTAATGACGTAGGCAGGAAATTAAGGTCTGAAGCATAGCCCAGTAGGCAATGATGAATGAACGGATCCTCCGGCATTTTTCCATTACTGCGGAACCAGACATAACGAACGGGCTCTTCTGGTGACTTATTGAAAGGACTATAGAATTTAATAGGTTTCACTTCCAGAGGAGGTAGAACTGAAAAAGCATCTTTTAGCTTACTGGGGAGTAGATGAAAGATATTTTTAGCAATTTCTTGCTGAGATGCTAACTCTTCAGGAGGAGGTACTTCAGGCATGGAACACTGGTGTTCAAAACTTTCTTCAGGAGTTTGAAAAGAGGCTGTCATGTAGAAAATAGGCTTACCATTCTGTATTGCACTGACTCGGCGAGCGCTGAAACTTCTCCCATCACGTAATATTTCAACATCATAAATAATCGGTTTATGGCTATCCCCTGGACGCAGAAAATAGCTGTGGAAGGAATTAAGCATTCGATCATCGGTAACAGTTTGTTTTGCTGCATATAGCGCCTGACCAATCACTTGTCCGCCGAAAACTTGAGGAAATCCTAAATCTTCACTCTGTCCTCGGTAAATTCCTTCTTCGATTTTTTCTAGATGTATCAGGTTAATTAAATTTTGTAATGCCTGACTCATAATGTGCCTTTGCTTTGGTAATAGCGGTTAAAAACGTATAAAACAACAACAGTACATTAAGGAACAATAATAAATTTTCATTTATTAGTAAATAAATAGATTGAATTGTAAATAAAATTTATCTTTATGTTTTTATTGTGAAATCGAATTATCACTATTAATTTTTTCAATGCTTATCAAATAATGCGAATGATATTGTTATTGTTTTTTGTCATTGATTTTTATGCTTATTTTTTGTTTTTGTGGTTCATGGAAGGACGACTTTATGATTTATATGTGTTGGTTTTTTAGATTTAATAAAAATTTATATATGATTGAAGAATTATTTCTTTTGATTATTTAGTATATTTATTTATATTTTTGCCTATTGATGGTTCGTATGCTATGTGTCTGATTTGCCATAGTAGCAGGATTGTCGTGGGTTCTTAACGAGGTTGAAGAAATCGAATATAACACTGATAAGCAGAAAAACAACATTTTACTTAGAAAAGATATTTGATTGTGGGAAAATAAAAGGCTTTGAGTTTGTGTCAATTCTAGTTAGTCAGTGACATTTTTGATGTTTTTTACATCTATATGGGCAATAAATCAGCATCTGAATGGCGCGGCCTTGCTATTTCGCGATATATGAAAGATAATGCCCACCGCTTTGAAGTTTGAAGCTAATTTCAATGGGGGCTCTGTTGGTTCTCCCGCAACGCTAACTTGTTAACTTGGTCAGATCTGGAAAGAAGCAGCCATAGCAGGGGATGTGTGTGCCGGGATGTCGCTGGCAGAGCCCTCACCCGTTTTGAATTCATAATCTGTTTATATAGTGAGCCGATAATGGTTACCGGCTTTAATTACTTCCTATCTGATCACGACAACTTAGCGGACAAATTTCCAAACAGATGATGGGATCTTATCATAAAGCTTATTCATAGTGAGTTCAGCTAAGCGGTGGTCAGCAGCGGAGTAGAACAATTCAAGTTCATCATCCGAAAGCTCATATTTATTTTTTTCAATTACACGTTCCAGTGTTTCAATAGAAGTGCATTTTCTCAAACGCATCAGATAGTCAGTTTTAGTCATGGTCGCCTTATCTTATTTGGTATAAAAAATAGTTAGAAATATATTTATCAGGTTTTGCTTAAACAGGCATTCAAATCATGCAACAGAATGTTAGTTAAGTGTTCGTTTGTTTTTTGCCATTTTGTAAGTTCAAAAAAGCTTATCTTATCACTCCCGAACAAATTATATGTTTCATCCAGATATTCATCAATTAAGGTACTGAGATTGTAGTTATCTGCGTATTTAATTTTAAAACTCCAGACGAACGCTGCAATGTGCTCGATCAATTCGTTTAGTTTTAAGCTTTTTTCGGAAGTTAGATCGTTAATCCAATGATTATCAGCGCGATTTAGCACTGAAAATGCCTCGTGAATTAAATTTTCACATAAGTATTTTAATTCAACAATATCATGTCTTCTTGGTGAATATTCATCCATAATCACCCCTGTAACAACGCACGGCTTATTTGGATTAAGGATTATACATAACAATTATTATAGCCATTCTTTTAGAATATGGCCTATCAAAACATGATTATTATTTATTAATATTAAAGACCTATTTCTAGCATCTGCCAAGTGAGTTTTTAACGATGACTAACTTACACTTAGTTCTGGCAAAAGGCTAGCACTCTACTAAAAAGGATAGCGATATTCACATATGTCATTAAACATATTGGATTATACTAATATAGTAGACGTTGTAGCAATAGCACTGGGATCATTATAGGTGATTGTATTGCGACTTTCAAAATCAATATAATGCTATTATTACATATGTCACCATCAAGATGGAACACTTTTTACCATTAAAGGTGTAATCAGAAGAAAAATATGGCAAGTTACTAATTTATCTTCTATTTATTATAAAAAACAGAAAGATATTACTTTTAAACGCAGGGTATCTTTCATAAGTATTTATTTTAATTAGATTATAAGGTTGTCGTTGTAGATATTGAGAGATTGATTATTTGTTGTCTGAAGAGATTTAGGCCCATTTAAAAGGCCACATCAGTGGCCTTTGGTTAAATTTTTGAATTTAGTGATGGGTCGAAATATGTTCGACATCCTCACTTTTTTTACTGAAACGGCGTTTGATGACAACGAAGAATACTGGGACAAAATAGATTGCTAACGATGTAGCTGCAATCATACCGCCCAATACGCCTGTCCCTACGGCGTTTTGTGCACCAGAGCCAGCACCATTGCTCAATACTAGAGGCATAACTCCAAGCATAAAGGCTAAAGAAGTCATCAGAATTGGGCGTAAACGCATTTTGACAGCATCTAGAGTTGCTTCTATCAGCCCTTTGCCTTCTTTCTCTATCAGATCCTTGGCGAATTCTACGATAAGTATGGCGTTTTTCGCTGACAGACCTATTGTTGTCAACAGACCAACTTTAAAGTAGACGTCATTGTCCAATCCACGAATTGACGTTGCCAGCAATGCACCAACAATTCCCAGCGGGACAACTAATATGACAGAGAATGGAATGGACCAGCTTTCATACAGAGCTGCCAGACAGAGGAACACGACAATCAATGACAGCGTATATAGGGCTGGAGCCTGATTGCCGGATAGACGCTCTTGATAAGACATGCCAGTCCAGTCATAGCCAATGCCGCTTGGTAGTTGTGACGCAAGTTGCTCCATGAAAGCCATTGCATCACCGGTACTTTTCCCTTTAGCAGCTTCACCCACGATTTCCATTGATGGCAAACCGTTATAGCGTTCCAAACGCGGTGAACCATAAACCCACGGATCTTTGGATATGTCTATGAATGCAGAGAATGGAACCATTTCACCATGGTGGTTACGGACATATAACTTACTGATATCGCCTGGCAACATACGGTGAAGTGCATCAGACTGAATATAGACTTTTTTGACGCGGCCACGGTCAATAAAGTCATTGACATAAGCTCCACCAAACATCGTACTTAGTGTTGAGTTGATGTTTTCGGTGGAAACGCCCAGTGCTTCCGCTTTTTCTTTATCGATATGGATACGGTATTGAGGCGTATCATTCTGACCATTAGGGCGGACACTCGTGAGCATATCAGGGTGGCTTTGAACCATGCCAAGCAACTGGTTACGTGCTTGGGTTAATGCTTCATGCCCAAGGTTCCCTTTATCAATCAACTGGAAGTCAAAACCACTGGCAGACCCTAACTCTACAATCGAAGGAATATTAAACGCAAATACGATACCTTCCTTGATTTGTGAGAAATGTGCATTCGCACGGCCAACAATGGCTGGCACCTTGTTTTTGTAGTCTTTGCGCTCATCCCAGTCTTTTAAGCTGACAAAGACTAAACCTGAATTCTGCCCCTGGCCACTGAAACTAAAACCGTTAATGGTGAATACAGATTTAACAATTTCCGTTTCTTTGGTATGGAAGTAATCATTGATTTCATCCAATACTTTTTGTGTTTGATCCTGAGTTGAACCAGGTGGTAGCTGAACCATCGCAAGCAATACACCCTGATCTTCTTCTGGCAGGAAGGAAGATGGCATACGGGTAAACATAAAGGCCATACCTGCGATCAATACAATATAGATCAACAAGTAGCGTCCAGTACCACGCAGCATGCGGCCTACACTATCGGTATAATGGTGGGTGCTCTTTTCAAACAGGCGGTTAAACCAGCCAAAGAAACCCGTTTGAATACCATGGCTACCTTTAGCAACGGGTTTGAGCATTGTGGCACACAGTGCGGGAGTCAAGATTAACGCCACCAGTACAGACAGTACCATCGCTGAGACAATGGTGATCGAGAACTGACGATAAATTGCGCCTGTTGCTCCACCGAAGAATGCCATTGGCACAAAAACCGCAGAAAGTACCAACGCGATACCGACCAGAGCGCTCTGAATCTGTCCCATTGATTTTCTGGTGGCTTCTTTTGGTGGTAACCCTTCCTCCTGCATGACGCGTTCGACGTTCTCCACGACAACAATGGCATCATCCACCAGCAGACCGATGGCAAGTACCATGGCAAACATGGTTAATGTATTGATGGAGTAACCAAATGCGGCAAGGATGGCAAATGTACCCAGCAATACAACCGGAACCGCGATAGTTGGGATTAAAGTGGCGCGGAAGTTTTGCAGGAACAGGTACATGACGACAAACACCAGCAGGATGGCTTCTGCTAACGTTTTCACCACTTCGAAAATAGAAATTTTAACGAATGGCGTAGTGTCGTACGGATACACGACAGTCAACCCATGTGGGAAGAATGGTGCCATCTCAGCCAGTGCTTTTTTGACGGCTTTTGAGGTATCTAACGCGTTGGCGCCGGTAGCCAGTTTGATACCGATCCCTGCTGCTGAGTTACCATTGAACCGACCAATGATGCTGTAGCTTTCAGCTCCAAGTTCAACGACAGCGACATCTTTCAGGCGAATGTGTGAACCATCGCGCTTCATGCGCAGCAGAATATTGCTGAATTCTTCAGGAGAGTTCAGACGGGTCTGAGCAATAATCGAGGCATTTAAACGCTGTCCAGGAACAGGTGGGGTTCCTCCTAACTGCCCGGCTGCAACTTGGTTGTTTTGAGCTTTAATGGCAGTGATGACATCCTGTGTGGTCATTTTATAGTTGAGCAGCTTGTCAGGATCGAGCCAAATACGCATAGCATACTGGTTACCAAACAACATCGTTTCACCCACACCACTGACGCGGCTCAATGGGTCTTTGACACTGGCTCCAACATAATCGGCGATATCATCCTGAGTCATGGAACCATCTTCAGAAATGAAACCTGCCACCATTAAGAATGAGTTGGTTGTTTTATCAACACTAATACCTTGTTGTTGAACTTCCCGAGGCAATAGGGGCATTGCCAATTGCAGTTTATTCTGTACCTGTACTTGGGCGATATCTGGATCTGTGTTCGCTTCAAAAGTTAACGTAATACTCATACGCCCAGCAGAATCACTGTTGGAAGCCATATATACCAGATTATCGATGCCGTTCATATTCTGTTCAATAACCTGGGTTACCGTATTCTGTACCGTTGTTGCGTCAGCTCCTGGATAAACCGCAGAAATGGAAATAGAAGGTGGTGCAATTGCAGGGTATTGCTCCACGGGTAATTTCATTATCGCCAATAGACCAGAAAGCATGGTGATAATCGCAATTACCCACGCAAAGATTGGTCGATCTATAAAAAACTTAGGCATGAATCACCAACTCCTTTATTGAGGCTTTTTAGCAGGCTCAGTTTGATTGGCTGTGAGCTTAGCATCCAGATCAGTTTCCGTTGGTTTAACGGTGACTCCCGGAGCAATTTTCTGCAATCCTGTGACTATTACTCTATCTCCGGCTTTCAAACCTTCTGTGACCAGCCACTTATTACCGATTGCCTGAACAGCATTGATATTGCGTAATTCTACTTTGTTATCCTTATCGACAATCAGCGTAGTTGCCTGGCCACGAGGTGTTCTGGTAATTGCTTGCTGAGGAACCAAAATCGCATTTTGTCGCACGCCTTCTTCCAGTTTGGTACGGACAAACATGCCAGGAAGCAGCTCTTCATTGGGGTTTGGGAAAACAGCACGCATAGTGATAGAGCCTGTTGTTTCATCAACTGTGATATCTGAAAACTCAAGGTAGCCTTCCTGACTGTACTCTTTACCTGTATCAGTGATTAGGCGAGTTTTGGTTTTACCACCTTCTTTATGAACTGTTCCTTTGGCTATTTCATTTTTAAGACGTAAATAGTCATCGCTTGACTGGGTAATATCAACATAGATAGGATCCAGTTGTTGAACCGTTGTCAGGGCGGTTGGCTGCCCGCCAGAAACCAAAGCTCCTTCAGTGACAGTGGATTTACCCGCACGCCCAGAAATAGGTGAGGTCACTTTGGTATACGCTAGATTGATTTTGGTACTTTCCAGCGCAGCTTTGGTAGACAGCACTTCTGCGGCTGCTTGAGCATGCTCAGAATTTGCTTTATCAAATTCCTGCTTACTCACATATTGTGTACCCAGTAATGATTTATAACGGTCAACGGTTGAACGAGACACTTTCTCATTGGCTTGTACCCTGGATAAATTTGCCAAGGCTTTGTTGTAGTCTGCCTGATAGGTTGCTGGATCTATCTGGTATAACGACTCACCTGCGGTAATATCACTGCCTTCTTTATAGTTACGTTTCAGAATGATGCCACTGACTTGGGGACGAACTTCCGCAACACGATAAGCAGAAGTCCGCCCAGGTAATTCTGTGATCACAGTCAGAGGTTCTGCTTTCAGCGTTACAATACCCACTTCAGAAGCTTGCTCGCCAGCAGCCCCTTGCTGAGAATTTTTGTTGTCATTACATCCTGAGAGAATGAAGCTGCCTGAAAGTACCAGTAGTGTGGCCAGAGGCAAAACCCCTCTGTTTTTTCGCATAAGTAAACCTCAATTTTTCAATGTAGACGCTTTAAATCTAGCTAGTGCTAACGAGTGAAATTATTACTTTATTGATTGAGAGTGCTATAGTACAAACATACATGAATGTATGTAAATCAGCCTCAAGTCAAAAACAAAGTTTATGGCACGAAAATGGCACGAAAAACTAAACAACAAGCAAAAGAAACCCGCCAACAGATTATAGAAGCCGCGATAAAGGTATTTTCTGAACGTGGTGTTTCTGCTACTTCATTGTCAGATATCGCGATTGCAGCCGGTGTGACGCGTGGCGCAATTTATTGGCATTTCAAAAACAAAATCGATCTGCTTTCTGCTGTTTGTAAAATGCACGAAAATAAAATCGACGAGTTAGAGAAAGAGTATCAAGCAAAATACCCGAATAATCCACTCCTTGCATTGAGATCTCTGTTGATTTTTCTGTTAAAAATGATGATTGATGATTTCAGGAATCGACTGTTGATGGAAATTTTTTTCCATAAATGTGAGTTTGTTGGAGAAATGATTTTATTGGCTGAGAAGCTTAGAGGATTATGTATTTCCGATTATAAAAAAATTGAAAATATTTTGGAGGCTTGCATTCAATCGGGAGAATTGCCTCATGATCTTGATCTCAGGCGTTCTGCCATCATGCTGAAAGCGTTGGTGACAGGAGTATTGGAAAACTGGTCATTCGCACCGGACAGTTTTAATATTCAGGAACAATCGACGCATCTGGTGGATGGTTTCATTGATACACTCAAATATAGCCGTCACTTGCGATGCAACGAGGAAAATAAGTTTTAAATCACAGGAGCAAATGTCGATGGAATCTATTCTTAGTGTTATTATTTTAAAATTGACACTATCAGGAAGGTCTGAACCATAAACTCGGTCATAACCTCCTGATATTCAGTACTATCATTCCATTATCTGCAAATGATGAGTAGATGAATTCATGGTTCCATTTAACCGATACTTGGGTATTTTGCTCAATAAGTGGGTCTTATGCGATAAAAGACCCGATTCATTACATTTTCGTTTTGTTTTCATGGCGAGCCTGTTTTTCCTTCTGTTGTTTTTCTTTTCCCCTGCAATGGCAGCATTTAGCAGTGAAACACCAACCCGCAATGATATTCAAAATCAGCTTAAGATCCTGACAGAGCGTAAGGAACACACGGTTGAGGAGAAAACATCGATAGCTGATTTGGAAAAGACGCTCTATTTCTTTGACAAAATAGATCAAGTTAAGCTGGATTCCGATTTACTTAAAAAAAACTTACAAGATTCTCCGCAGAAATCACGTCAAATCACGGCCGGATTGGAAAACCTGAAAAATAACGCCCAGCAGGATGAGAATGATTATAAACAAACGCTGGAAACGTTGTCGCTGAAGCAACTTGAATCCAAACTGAACAGCACACTGAATAGCTTGCAACGAGCTCAGGAAAACCTTGCTAGCTACAATAGCCAGTTAATTGGGCTGCAAACTCAGCCGGAACGGGCGCAAAATCTACTGTTCCACAATGTGCAAAGATTGCAGCAAATCCGTAATCAACTCAATAATGAGCTGACAGAACAGCCGGAATCACGTTACTCCCAGCTTGATTTACTGCGGGTAGAACAATCTTTTCTGATGCAGCAAAATGAGTTGCAAAGGGCATCTCTACAGGCAAACACACAACTACAGACGCTTTTGCAACAGCAACGCGATTACACTTCTTTCCAAATTGAACAGTTGGAACGTTATGTTCAATTTATTCAAAATGTAGTGAGCGGAAAGCGTTTGATTGTTTCTGAAGAAACAGCAAAAGAAGCGCAGAATTCAGACGATACTAATTCTCATATTCAGGCTAACCCGTTGGTTAAGGATGAAATCCAGACCAATCGCGAACTCAGTGAGCGGCTGATTGCTGAAACGCGGGAGAGTAACCAACTGGTACAGAAAAACATCCGCGTTAAGAACTTTTTGGATAGAGCTATCCAATCTGAACGTAATCTTAAAGAGCAGGTTAAAGTATTACGTGGCAGTTTATTATTGTCGCGCATTCTGTTTCAGGAACAGCTCAAGGTGCCGCAAAATGTTTTGATAAAGGATTTACCGATAAAAATTGCTGATCTGCGTTTGGAGCAATTTGAAATTAACCAGCAACGCGATAAGCTTTACCAGCTTAATGATTATACCAATCAGTTATTGAACCTGCATTTAGATGAGATAAAACATGAATCTAAAGAAGCAGTGGTTGAAATTCGTAATGCTATCGAACAAATTCTGGAAATTCGCCGTGAGCTTTTGAATCAACTCAATAACCAGCTGGGAAATCAAATTACACATGCCATCAATTTACAGATGGATCAGCAACAATTGCTGGATGTCACCCAATCGCTGGAACAGACGCTTGTCCAACAGATCTTCTGGGTCAATAGCAATAAACCAATGAACCTGGCCTGGTTGAAATCTTTGCCTGATTTAATTCAGGAAGAACTGAGCCATCTGAATGTTCATTTGACTCTTAGCGGTCTTGCCACGGGGTTAAAGAATTCCATTCATTTTGTCATTCCCCTTTTGCTGGTCGGCCTGTTTTTACGCTGGCAGACAAAAGGCATTAACGAACAGTTGAAGAAAATTTCTGATGAGGTGGGGCAACTGCGTCGGGACAGTCAGTTGCACACTCCATTAGCATTAATTCTGACACTGATAAAAACATTGCCACTTGCTCTTATGATTTTGGCGATAGGCTACTGGTATTCGAAATCAGGGGATGATTTAGGCGATTTGATATGGAGCTTCTCGCGGCAATTGGCGCTGTTCTGGATTATGTATAGATGTAGTTACCAAATCCTCGCCAAAGATGGAATAGGAGAGCACCATTTTTCATTGAACAGAGCGGGTTACACTCTGTTCCGCAAAAATCTTGTGCGATTGTCGATTGTATTGCTGCCGATACTGTTTTGGATAACCTTAGGGGTCAAACACCCGTTACGTTTGTCTGATGATGTGATTGGTCAGTGCACGGTATTAATTTGCCTGCTCTTCGTTTTCATTTTTATTTTTCCATTCTGCCGTCAGGTATGGCGTGTGAAAAGTTCACACATGATCCGAACCATGGTGGTGACGACATTGACTTTTGCACCTCTGGTTCTGATGGTGCTTATGGTATCCGGTTATTTCTATACAACCCTGCGTTTGGCTGAACGTTGGCTCTATAGCCTTTACCTGCTGTTCCTCTGGCATATTTGTTATCAGGCTTGTTTACGGGGATTGGGAATTGCCGCCCGCCGTATTGCCTATCGCCGAGCAATTGCCCGTCGTCAGGCTCAGGCGAAAGAAGGGGCAGAAGGAGACGTGGTGGAAGAACCGCCAATGGAGTTGGAGCGCATTAACCTGCAATCATTGCGTTTGACCACGATGGTGCTGTTTTTGATTTTTTTTGGCGCGTTTTACTGGATTTGGTCTGATTTGGTGACAGTATTCTCCTACCTTGATGGGATTAATCTGTGGCAGTACAGCACGACAACAGAGCTGGGGAATGTCCTGCAACAGGTTACCTTGAAAGATCTGGGGCTTTCTATGGCAATGCTGGTGATTTCATGGGTTATGATGAGAAACTTGCCGGGTTTATTGGAAGTATTGGTACTGTCTCGTTTGCAGCTACAGCAGGGTTCCTCTTACGCGATTAAGACGACTCTGACTTACCTGATCATTGGTGTCGGCGGGATCAGTGCATTGGGAACATTGGGGCTTTCGTGGAATAAGTTACAGTGGCTGGCGGCGGCTCTTTCAGTCGGTTTAGGTTTTGGTTTACAGGAAATTTTTGCCAATTTTGTATCAGGTTTGATCATTTTGTTCGAACGTCCTGTTCGTATTGGGGATACTGTGACGATAGGCACTTATTCTGGCTCAGTCAGTAAGATCCGCATCAGGGCGACGACAATTACAGATTTTGACCGTAAAGAAGTGATTATCCCCAATCGTGCTTTTGTCACGGAGCGTCTGATCAACTGGACACTTTCTGACACTATCACTCGTATTATCATTAAAGTTGGCGTTGCATATGGCTCTGATCTGGATAAGGTAAAAGAAGTTCTGCTTAAAGCGGCCAAAGATAATCCTCGTGTTATGAATGAACCGATACCACAGGTTTATTTTATGAGTTTTGGTGCCAGTACATTGGATCATGAATTGAGGCTATATGTGAAAGAGTTGGGCGATCGTAGCCATACTGTGGATGAAGTTAACCGCAATATTGATAAGCTATGTCGGGAAAATGATATCAATATCGCATTCAATCAGTTGGAAGTGTATTTGCACAATGGGCAAGGCAATAGTTTGCAAGAGGTGCAGAGGGCATTGAACGGTGGCAACCACCATTCAGATGGGAAGGTATCTCCTGGCGATCAGCCACTTTTACCTTAAAAGACATGTCTGATGGGATAAGCATTAATCCTGCTTATTCCTCAGGCTGCTGAGCCTGTTTTTTCAGTTTTCCTTGAAAATCGTCTTTGACGATCTCTAACGCAGCCAATGCGATATCGGGAGAAATTTCATTGCATTCGAGTAGATAAATAAGGTCTACTGCGAGTTGCACTTCAGGTGGTGCTTGTTCGAGATCCATAATCGGTTATTTCCCTAATGACTAATCTGAATTTTCTTGCTTCTCTATTGCTCTTTCAATACGCATCAATGCTTGGCGACAGCGAGCGAGCCTTCCTGCTAGCGCTGCGATTTCTTTTTGCAGTTTATATTGGTTTGTCAGTATCACTTGTTTATTTAACTGTAATTCCCGATCATTTATCATTGCCATTAAACGGCGCTCATAATCCTGATGTTCGGCCAGACGATGGTAAAAATCCCGTTCTTGTGACTGACGTTCAAATTTATCTTCTTGCTTTCTCAGTGACTGTGTTGATATTTCGCGTTTCAGTGCTTCAATTTGCGTCACTAAACGTTCAGAAAGAAATCTGACTTGCTCGGTACGATTATCTTTCACACAAGTCTTTAATTGTGACATATTTTTTTTAATTTCATTAAGATATCCACCAAGTTTGTTGCTGTGTTGGTGGAATAATGCTTGATCAAAACGGGCGATTGAAAAAGGTGTCTTGGGGAGTGACTCAAGCTCTGTTTCCAGCATACTGATCTGTTTTTCAAGTGCGCCTAATAAATTTTGTATGCTCATCAGCATCCCGTTATCGTTAATAATCTCTTCGTTAAAACCTACTTCATCATGCTTAACTATTTTGTAACAATAATGCTTGATGTGATAGGTGCCAAGCTTGACCAAAATCAACAAAAACAGGCTGCAATTTGCTTTGCGGTTGCTTTTTTCCGATAGTTTGAATAGATTTTAGCGTTTTCGTTTTTTATAACTGGCTGGCATCGATTATGACCGCTAATGCGCAAAAACTGCAATTTATTAAAGATAGTATCGAAACGATCCCTGATTACCCAAAAGTCGGGGTACTTTTTCGTGACATCACCACGCTGCTGGATAATCCCGTTGCCTACCAAGCTACGATTGATCTATTGGTAGAACATTACCAAGAAAAAGGCATCACCAAAATCGTTGGTACAGAAGCTCGTGGTTTCTTGTTTGGCGCCCCTGTTGCACTACGTCTGGGAGTTGGTTTCATTCCCGTTCGCAAGAAAGGCAAATTACCTCGCGCGACGTTAAGTGAAACTTACGATCTGGAATATGGTACTGATACCTTGGAAATCCATAAAAACAGTATCAAAGAAGGGGATAAGGTTCTGGTGGTTGATGATCTTCTCGCAACAGGCGGTACCATTGAGGCGACCGTAAGTTTGATTCGACGTCTGGGTGGAGAGGTTTCTGAAGCGGCATTCATCATTGGTCTGCCTGATTTAGGCGGTACCGAGCGTTTGAAAAAACAGGGTATTGAGAGCTACACGCTCATAGAGTTCCCTGGTCACTGATTACTCCCATTTTTGCATAATTGATACATCAGCCTCGCCGTTCATGGTGAGGCTGTGCTAGCATGATACACAGTCATGTTCAATTTCCTCGGTATTCATGAGCTATCAGGTACTCGCCCGTAAGTGGCGCCCACAAATATTTTCTGATGTGATTGGTCAGCAACATGTGCTGACTGCACTGGCGAATGGTCTTGAGCACCAGCGCCTTCATCATGCCTATCTTTTTTCTGGCACCCGTGGTGTGGGAAAAACCACCATCGCGCGTCTGTTGGCAAAGGGGCTGAACTGTGAAACGGGAATCACGAAGACCCCATGTGGTCAATGTGCGAACTGTCTTGAAATTGAGCAGGGGCGTTTTGTCGATCTGATCGAAATCGATGCCGCCTCTCGAACAAAAGTAGAAGATACCCGTGAATTACTGGACAACGTGCAGTATGCACCTGCCCGTGGCCGTTTCAAAGTTTATCTCATTGACGAAGTTCACATGCTTTCGCGCCATAGTTTCAATGCGTTACTCAAGACATTGGAAGAGCCGCCAGAACATGTGAAATTCTTGCTGGCGACGACAGATCCACAAAAACTACCCGTGACGATCCTTTCACGCTGTTTACAATTCCATCTGAAGGCATTGAACGTCGATCAAATCAGTGGTCAGTTGGAACATGTCCTTAATGCAGAGCAAATAGAGAGCGACTCCCGTGCGCGCCATCTTCTGGCGCGTGCTGCGGATGGCAGTATGCGTGATGCCCTGAGCCTGACCGATCAGGCGATTGCCCTCGGTGGAGGTAAACTGACCGCCGATATCGTTAGCCAGATGTTGGGCACGTTGGATAATGATCAGCCTTTAGAAATGATTGAATGGCTGGTTCGTGCAGATGGGCAGCAGCTTATGGCACTGGTTGAGCAAATCGCATCCCGTGGCGTGGATTGGGAACATTTGTTGGTCGAAATGTTGTCATTGCTGCATCGCATTGCCATGCTCCAGTTGTTGCCTCAGCAACCTGATAGTGATCCCTCTTCAACGGAAGGGCGCTTGCGGTTGCTGGCAAGATCAATTTCTCCTGCCGATCTACAACTTTTTTATCAGGCATTGCTGGTCGGACGCAAAGATCTCCCTTATGCACCAGAGCGCCGAATGGGCGTTGAAATGGCATTATTACGCGCTTTGGCGTTCCACCCCAAAACTATCATTGAAGAAACGCCAGCGTCAGGTGGAGAAATCCCGGTAGCACCGCAGATACCTGCACCTGCACAGCGCCATCCGGTTTCACCTGTGCAAAACCATGTGGCTGGTGAACGCTCTGAGAAAGGTTCTGAACACAGTTCTCCGCAATCAATGGATACAGAGCCTGTAGTCAGTAGTCCAACGGCAAAATTGCTGCAAGCGAGGCATTCGCTTACTCGGCAAGGGAATACGCCCCCAAAAAAGTCTGAGCCGGCAGAGCCTATGAGGGCGAAGTCGGCAAGCTCGGCGCTGGAACGATTAGCAGCCGTGGCCGAACAGCGGCCACAATCTTATATTCCCAAAGCCCGGGAGCCAATGCCCATAAAGCAAGAAGCTTACCGCTGGCGGACAACGAATACGAGTGTTGAGGAAAAGCAGGTTTGTGTCACGACTCCAAAAGCGATAAAAGCGGCACTTGAGCACGAAAAGACACCGGAACTGGCGGAAAAATTGGCGGTTGAATCGAAACAGAGAGATTCATGGTCAGCGGAAATTGATAAACTGAATATTCCAAAACTGGTTCAGCAGGTTGCATTGAATGCGTTTAAAGAACAGATTGATGAAAGTCGGCTTTGTCTTCATCTGCGTTCAAAACAACGTCACCTTAATTCAGCATCGGCACAGCAAACGTTGTCCGAAGCCCTAAGTGAATTGCATGGAAAACCGATTGAACTCCGTATTATTGAAGATGATAATCCTGCGGTAAAAACTCCGTTGGAGTGGCGGCAAGCCATTTATGAAGAAAAATTGGCACAAGCACGCCAATCCATTATTTCGGATAGAACGATTCAAACACTTCAGCAGCTGTTTGATGCAGAATTGGATGAAGAAAGTATCCGGCCTGTTTAACCGCTACAGTGTATATTTAAACTGTGGCTATAGCGAAGAGAGATAATTATGTTTGGTAAAGGTGGTTTGGGCAATTTGATGAAACAGGCCCAGCAGATGCAAGAAAAAATGCAGAAAGTGCAGGAAGAAATTGCAAATCTGGAAGTGACAGGTGAATCTGGTGCGGGTCTGGTGAAAGTGACTATTAATGGGGCACACAACTGTCGTCGTGTTGAAATCGATCCAAGCTTGATGGACGATGACAAAGATATGCTGGAAGACCTGATTGCCGCTGCGTTCAATGATGCAGCCCGTCGCATTGAAGAAACCCAGAAAGAAAAAATGGCCGGTGTTTCCAACGGCATGCAATTACCGCCTGGCTTTAAGATGCCATTCTGATGCAAACCAGCCCTCTTCTTGAATCCCTGATGGAGTCATTACGCTGTTTACCCGGCGTAGGCCCCAAATCAGCCCAGCGAATGGCATTTCATCTGTTGCAACGGGATCGCAGTGGTGGCATGAGGCTTGCTCAGGCATTGACTCGTGCTATGTCTGAAATTGGTCACTGTCAGGGCTGTCGGACATTTACTGAACAGGAACAATGCACGATTTGTGGCAATCCCCGTCGTCAACAGAATGGTCAGATCTGTGTGGTGGAAACGCCTGCGGATATTCACGCCATTGAACAGACCGGCCAGTTTGCCGGTCGTTATTTTGTCCTGATGGGGCACTTATCGCCGCTGGATGGTATCGGGCCAATGGATATTGGTTTGGATCGTTTGGAAGAACGGCTATCTTCCGAAACGCTGTCAGAAATCATTCTGGCAACCAACCCGACTGTTGAAGGAGAGGCAACGGCAAACTATATCGCGGAAATGTGTTCGCAGTATGGTGTGATAGCCAGTCGTATTGCTCATGGTGTTCCCGTGGGGGGTGAACTTGAAATGGTGGATGGCACAACGCTGTCCCATTCACTTGCGGGTCGCCAAAGAATCACTGATTTGTGATCGATTACCCAATTTCAAATGGGAAATTCCAATGGATGGTGCTGCGGATAACGCCACCATCCACAGCTGATCTGTACATTCATCAAACCAATTTTATATTCTTCTGATTTCCCTAACTTGAAATTGTTGGGAGTTATCCCCATTTGATTACCATCGTCCGATTTTACATATCTGAACTGGATTTAGATTGAGGTAATAAATGAGTATGAAAGGTCAGGAAACCCGTGGATTTCAGTCTGAAGTCAAACAATTATTGCAGTTGATGATCCATTCTCTCTATTCCAATAAAGAAATTTTTCTCCGTGAGTTGATTTCAAACGCATCAGATGCTGCGGATAAATTACGCTTCCGTGCATTGTCAAAACCTGAATTGTATGAAAATGATGGTGAGTTACGTGTTCGTCTTGCTTTTGATAACGAGCATAAAACCATCACTATCAGTGATAATGGTATCGGCATGTCCCGTGATGAAGTTATTGATAATCTGGGAACGATTGCAAAATCCGGTACTAAATCATTCCTTGAATCAGTTGGTTCTGATCAGGTAAAAGACAGTCAGTTGATTGGGCAATTCGGCGTTGGTTTTTACTCTGCCTTTATCGTGGCGGATAAAGTGACGGTGCGTACCCGTGCGGCAGGTACCGCGGCCGATCAAGGTGTTTTCTGGGAATCAACAGGTGAAGGTGATTACACCATTGCTGATCTTGAAAAAACTGAGCGTGGTACAGAAATCACTTTGCATCTGCGTGAAGGGGAAGATGAATTCCTTAACGACTGGCGTCTGCGTTCTATCATCGGCAAATATTCTGATCACATTGCGTTGCCAGTTGAAATTGAAACCAAAAACGAAGAAGACGATACCGTCACATGGGAAAAAATCAATAAAGCTCAAGCGCTGTGGACACGTGGTAAAGCCGAAATCAGTGATGAAGAGTACCAAGAGTTTTATAAACACATTTCCCATGATTTCGCTGATCCTCTGAGCTGGAGCCACAATCGCGTTGAAGGTAAACAGGAATACACCAGCTTGTTGTATATCCCTGCTCAGGCACCGTGGGATATGTGGAACCGTGAACATAAACATGGGCTGAAACTGTATGTACAACGCGTATTCATCATGGATGATGCCGAACAGTTCATGCCAAATTATCTGCGTTTTATGCGTGGTCTGATCGATTCCAATGACTTGCCGCTGAACGTTTCCCGTGAAATCCTGCAAGACAGTACAATTACCCGCAATTTGCGTAATGCGTTGACCAAACGTGTATTGCAGATGCTGGATAAACTGGCAAAAGACGATGCGGAAAAATACCAGACCTTCTGGCAGCAGTTTGGCTTGGTACTGAAAGAAGGGCCTGCTGAAGACGGTTCAAACAAAGAAGCTATCGCTAAATTACTGCGATTCGCAACCACTCATAATGACGGCTCGGCACAAACTGTTTCTCTGGAAGATTACCTCAGCCGCATGACTGAAGGTCAGGAGAAGATTTATTACATTACTGCCGACAGCTATGCCGCAGCGAAAAATAGCCCACATCTGGAGCTGTTCCGCAAGAAAGGCATTGAAGTTCTGTTGCTGTCTGACCGTATCGATGAATGGATGATGAGCTACCTGACCGAGTTTGATGGCAAGTCATTCCAGTCTGTCAGCAAGACGGATGAATCTCTTGACAAACTGGCTGATGAAAACAAGGCCGAGCAGGAAGAAGAAGATAAAAAACTGGAGCCGTTTATTGAGCGTGTGAAAACGCTGCTTGGTGACCGCGTGAAAGAAGTTAAGCTGACCCACCGACTGACTGATACACCCGCGATAGTGACAACGAATGCCAATGAAATGAGCACCCAAATGGCGAAACTATTTGCGGCAGCAGGCCAGTCTGCGCCAGAAGTGAGTTATAACTTTGAACTGAACCCAGAGCACAATCTAGTGAAAAAAGCGGCTGATATTCATGATGAAGCCCAGTTTGCGGATTGGATAGAACTGTTACTGGAACAGGCATTGTTTGCTGAACGCGGCACATTAGATGATCCAAACCAATTCATTCGCCGGATGAATCAATTATTATTGGCTGAAAAAGCTTAATATCATTGAAATCATGACAATAGACCACGCTTCAACGGAAAATTGGGCGTGGTTTATTTTTAGGTCAATACGAAAACGTTTACCTGTTTTCTTGAGCCATACCCCATTCAAATGGTATGGTGGTTCGTTTTATTTAAAATACGAAAAGCAAATAGCAAGGGGATTTACGCGATGCGTATTATTTTGCTGGGCGCGCCAGGCGCCGGTAAGGGGACTCAGGCGCAATTTATCATGGAGAAATATGGGATCCCTCAGATTTCGACAGGTGATATGTTGCGTGCCGCAGTAAAAGCAGGCAGCGAGTTGGGTTTGAAAGCAAAAGAACTGATGGACAACGGTAAGCTGGTGACTGATGAACTGGTCATTGCTTTGGTCAAAGAGCGTATCAAACAAGATGACTGCCGTAGTGGATTCTTGTTGGATGGGTTCCCACGTACCATTCCTCAGGCTGATGCGATGAAAGAAGCGGGTATCAAGGTTGATTATGTTCTGGAATTCGCTGTTCCTGATGAAATCATCGTTGAACGCATTATTGGCCGTCGTGTACATACGCCATCGGGTCGTGTTTATCACATCAAATTTAATCAGCCCAAAGTAGAAAATCGGGATGATGTGACTGGCGAAGAACTGAGTATTCGTAAAGATGATCAGGAAGATACAGTGCGTAAACGTCTGGTTGAATACCACGCACAGACTGCACCTTTGGTTTCTTACTATCAGAACGAAGCTCAGGCAGGGAACACAAAGTACTTCAAACTTGATGGTACACGTCAGGTAGCTGAAGTCAGCGAAGAATTGGTCGGCATTCTGGGCTAATGATTTGGTATGTTCTTGAATTATTAAATCTTGAACGGCTAGAGCAGGCGGTGTTAATAACCGCCTGACTTTTTTGAATGTCACTCCATGAAATGTTAGATGTGACTATAACTCATGTTTATACTAGGTTATTAGTTATTTTAGTGGAGTACTGAGGGATGAGTAGCAACAAGTATGGTGTCTTACTGGTGAATCTTGGGACACCGGATGAGCCAACACCTGTAGCAATAAGGCGTTACCTGGCGAAATTTCTGAGTGACCGAAGAGTTGTGGATATCCCTCCGTTTATCTGGAAGCCGCTGTTGTACGGCATTATTCTTCCTTTCCGTTCTTCTCGTGTTGCTAAACTGTACCAAGATATTTGGACAGAAGAGGGATCACCTTTGCTGGTTTATAGTCAGCGCCAGCAGAAATTGCTAAATGAAAGACTGACGGATATCCCCGTCGTTTTGGGAATGAGTTACGGTTTCCCTTCCTTGCCTCAAGCTGTAGGTAATCTGCTGCAACAAGGTATTGACCACCTGATTGTGCTTCCTCTTTATCCTCAGTATTCCAGTACGACATCGGCCGCGGTATTTGATAGCATCAGCAAAATATTGAAGGGATATCGCACCATACCCCATCTGCATTTCATCCGTAGTTATGCTACACACCCTGCTTATATTGCTGCCTTAAAAGCAACAATCGAGCAAAGTTTTGAAAAACATGGTTTGCCTGATCGTTTGCTCCTTTCCTACCACGGTATTCCAGAACGGTTGGCAACGATAGGGGATATTTATCCGCAGGATTGCAGGGCAACTACGGAGCTTTTGATACAGGCATTGGACTATCCCGCAGATAAAATTATGATGACTTTTCAATCTCGTTTTGGTCGTTTGCCGTGGTTAACGCCCTATACGGATAAGACAATGGCATTATTGCCAGAACAAGGTGTGGAACATGTTCAGGTACTGTGTCCGGGATTTTCATCAGACTGTTTGGAAACATTGGAAGAAATCCAACAGCAAAATCAAGCGATTTTCTTGCATGCCGGGGGTAAAAAGTTCGAATATATTTCTGCACTTAATGATAATGAGGAACATATTTCATTGCTTGAACAATTGGTAAATAACGCCATGAAATAATGGATTATTGCCTGTTATGAGATGTTATTTTACATTTTGACTGGCGAGTATTGGTAGCTACAGGTATTTTGGTGGTATATTTATCAGCATATGTTTTGGTTTTGGTGATCGTGTGATTTTTAAGGGTATTACTTTTAAATCAATGAGTACTATGAGTAAGAAAAACAACTTGAGTCTTAATGAAAAGCAAAATTATTTGGATTGGGCATAGAGATAATGAGTAATAAACCGATTAAACACCCCGATTTTTATGAAGAGAATTCAAACTATTATCATCCTAAGCAGGAAGATGAGATTGATTTGTTTGAATTATTCTCCGTAATTTTCCGATCAAAATATTTAATTATCGCAATATCCTTTGTTTTTGCGGTGATTGGCTTCGGTATTGCGTCATTTTTACCACAGAAATGGACAAGTACAGCAGCCGTAGTGAAGCCGACATTGGAACAATTTCAGCCATTGAAAAATGCACTAACGGATTTGCAAGTTTTGAGCCTTGATCCGAAAGTGACAGAAGCATCGTTATATCAGCGTTTTGTCGAAAACTATAATTCGCGTGTATTGCGTGAAGACTATTTGGTCAGCACTGACTACTTCAAGGCGTTGCTTGCTAAGATGGATGATGGTGCGATACAGGGAAAACGAAAGCTGATTGAGCAGGTTGTAAATAAAAATATCTCCATTTCTTTACCTAAAAAAGATAATGAAGGAGATGATGAAAGTGTACTTTCTTTCAGTGCGGGTACTGCGGAAGATTCTTACAACTTGTTGACTGGGTATATCAATTTTGTCTCTTCCGTTGTTCGTGATCAGGTGAAAGATGAATTGAATGATATGGTGCATCAGAAACTGGTCTTTTCACAAAAGTCGTATGATATTGATCTGGCTCGTATTCGCAATATGCGTGGTGTTGATATCGAACGCTTGAAGTATGCGATCTCCATTGCTAACTCTGCGGGTGTTAAAAAACCTGTTTCCAATGGTGGCGCTATGATCAAGGATGACCCGGATTATTCGATTGCGCTGGGTGCGGATGCACTGCAACGTAAATTACAGATTACCGAAGAGATTACCGATCCGACCCAGATAGATGCAGATCTTCGTAACAGACTATTATATATAGAAAATTTAAAAGCAGTGAATATTGATAAGATTGATTTCGAGCCATTCAGGTATATGCAGCAACCTTATGAACCTACAGCGAAAGATTCACCTAAACGTCTGTTGATTCTGATTGGTGCTGGTTTTATCGGCTTTATCTTATCTGTTATGTTTGTTCTGGTTCGCCATATGGCACGCAGCCGTCAGAAACAAGAAGCTTAAATCTTTTATCGTCAGCGCTTTGCTCGTTAACGTTTGACAGCCAATGCTGCAATAGCATTGGCTGTTGTTCGTTAAGGTGCTACGTTTTTTGTTTTGCCACGGTATTGTGCTAACATGCCGCATATTTTGGCTCTATAGCATCAATCAATTATGAAATTCCCTGGTAAACGTAAATCTAAACACTATTTTCCTGTCAGCCTGAGAGATCCTCTGCTCCAGCCCATCAAAGAAATGATAGATACTGAAAATAACCGAGCCTATATCGTTGGTATTGATCAAACACTGGTAGACATTGAAGCTAAGGTTGATGAGAGTTTTATCCAGCGTTATAACTTAAGCCAGGGGCATTCACTCGTCATTGAAGATGATGTTGCCGAGGCACTCTACAAAGAACTGACAGACAATAATTTGATTAGTCACGAATTTGCGGGTGGAACTATCGGTAATACTCTGCATAATTATTCTGTTTTAGCTGACGATAAGTCCGTATTGCTTGGCACTATGTGTAATAACATCCAGATAGGGAGTTATGCATATTGTTATCTTTGCAATACATCCAGCCGCATGGATTTGAATCATCTTCAGGGGGTTGATGGCCCAATTGGCCGCTGTTTTACCCTAGTGACTGAAAACGGTGAAAGGACATTCGCTATCAGTCCGGGATTAATGAACCAACTCCGTCCGGAAAATATCCCTGAACATATTATTGCGGAAGCATCAGCACTGGTGATTACCGCCTATCTGGTGCGTTGCAAATCGGGTGATCCGATGCCGGAAGCAACGATGAAAGCCATCGAATATGCGAAAAAGCATAATGTGCCTGTTGTACTGACATTGGGGACAAAATACGTCATTGCTGATGATCCGCAGTGGTGGCGCGATTTCTTGGCGGAAAATGTTTCTGTGGTCGCCATGAATGAAGATGAAGCCCAAGAACTGACGGGCTTTAGCGATCCTCTGCTGGCAGCAGACATGGCCTTGAATTGGGTGGATTTAGTGTTATGTACCGCAGGGCCGGCGGGACTGTATATGGCGGGCTATACTGAAGAAGAACATAAACGCCAGACTTCACATCCATTATTGCCAGGTGCGATTGCTGAATTTAATCGCTATGAATTTAGCCGAGCGCTGTGCAAAACCGATTGCCAGAACCCAATGCGAGTCTACTCCCATATTGAGCCTTATATGGGGGGGCCTGAAAAAATCATGAATACTAATGGGGCTGGCGATGGGGCATTATCTGCATTGTTACATGATATTACAGCCAATAGTTATCACCGAATGAATGTTCCCAACTCCAGTAAGCACAGGCGCTCTTATTTGACGTACTCGTCATTGGCTCAGGTATGTAAATACGCGAATAGAGTGAGTTATCAGGTATTGAGCCAGCACTCACCTCGCCTGATGCGTGGGTTGCCAGAGAAAGAAGATAGTTTGGAAGAATCTTACTGGGAACGCTGATACTACGTTAACGATGCAACAACGTTGGTATGGTTTGTTCTGGAGTATCCCCCTGAAATCAGCGGGATACTCCATATCGATAACTAACTTGCTGTCGAAAATGACGGTGGTGGCTCTATCGGGCAAGTTGGCTCATACGTAGAGAGTGCATCAGCCATCGCTCTTGCTATTTCATGTTCACCAATAATGATGTGGTTAGTACCACGTTCCATAATATAGGTCACTTCATCATCATAGTGAGCACGCGCGATGATATTGATATCTGGCCGGATCCCTCTGGCATTCGCAACTATTTCACCTGCTTCGTAGCCATTGGGGATAGTCAGAAATAACGTGCAGGCGCAATCGAGCCGTGCCAGAGCCATGATATCTTTGCTGGCAGCATTGCCCATTACAGCACTGATGCCCATTTCCCCTAATTCCTCAAATCGGGCACGTGTATCTTCAAGGACAACCAACGGGAAATTTCTTTCTTGCAACCGCTGGCAGAGAAGACGGCCGACTCGGCCATAGCCCACGATAATGGCATGGCCGCAGATATCAACCGGGATCTGCGTTTCTTCTTCCAACGTTTCTTCTAATAATTGTTCTTCAATAGTTTCTGTTTTCTCCAGATAACGATCCAGCAAACTGAATAGAATCGGATTCAACATGATTGAGACAATGGCACCGGCCAGCACAAGGTTACGTGCTTCTCCATCCAGCAATCCTAAAGTAACGCCAAGCCCTGCCAGAATAAAGGCAAATTCCCCGATTTGAGCGAGACTGACGGAAATCGTCAGGGCTGTACGTCGTGAATGACCAAACATTTTGACCAGAAGCATGGCTGCCAATGATTTGCCAATAATAATAATGACAAGGGTTCCCAGAATAGCAAGTGGCTGCTGGAACAATACCATTGGGTCAAACAACATTCCGACAGAGACAAAGAACAGAACTGCGAAAGCATCTCTTAATGGTAAGGTATCCTGTGCTGCCCGATGGCTCAGTTCTGACTCATTTAGTACCATACCAGCGAAAAATGCACCCAGAGCAAATGAGGCATCAAACAGCTTCACGGCGCCGTAAGCGACACCTAAGGCAATGGCGAGTACCGCCAGAGTAAATAACTCGCGGGAACCTGTGCTGGCTGTTTTTGCCAAAATCCAGGGGATCAGACGCCGACCGACAAAAACCATCAATAAAATGAAGGCCACAACTTTGCCAATGGTCATAGCAAGTTCTAACAGCAATTGACCGATGTTGGCATTCTGACTATCCAGTATACCTGCGGCTGCGGGCAGTAATACCAGCGCCAGTACCATAGCCAGGTCTTCAACGATCAACCAACCAATAGCAATTTGCCCCCGCTGGCTATCAATGAGCTGCCGCTCTTCCAGCGCTCTGAGCAGAACGACTGTACTTGCGGTGGATAGACAGAGGCCAAAGACGATCCCGCTAAACAGCCCCCAGCCAAGCAGCGTTGATAGTCCCACACCCAATAAGGTTGCGACTGCAATTTGAGCGATGGCACCTGGAATGGCTATTGATTTGACGGCTAACAAATCTTTAAGGGAAAAATGCAGACCGACACCAAACATCAGTAAGATCACGCCAATTTCTGAAAGTTCGGGTGCCAGCGAGGTATCGGCAACAAAACCTGGGGTAAAAGGCCCAGCAAGTACACCTGCCGCAAGGTATCCTACCAGAGGTGAGATTTTCAGGCGTTGGGCAAGCATGCCAAGCAGATAGGCGAGTACAAAACCGCCAACAATGGTCGTGATAAGAGGTGTCGAATGCTCCATCAAGGCTCCTTCTGGGTTAGGCAATAATATCGATTGTAGGGTTAGGTGAGGTAATAATGTATTGTATAAATCATTTAAAACAAAGCTGATAAAAAATATATTTATAGGTAAAAATGTAGATAATCTACATAAATGGTATTTTAATGGTATTTTATGTAGATCTTGTCATTATTTACGCTTGTTTACAAAGAAAAATGTCATTTGGATGATGACGTTATTATGTTGGTTTTCATGGTTTTTCATGTGGTTTTCTTTCTATATTTGGCAGGAATAGAGTGAAAATGCCAAGAAGTGGTAGAAAAGCACAGATTTTGTAAACTAATTCTATACTGGTTTTATCCGCGACATAACCGAGCACGGCTGCACCGATACCTCCCATGCCGAACGCCAGCCCAAAGAACAAACCTGCAATCATTCCCGTTTTGCCAGGAATGAGTTCTTGAGCGTAGACCAGGATAGCAGAAAATGCAGATGCTAATATCAGGCCAATGACTACGGTAAGGGGCCCCGTCCAGAATAGTGATGTATAAGGTAAAAGCAGAGTGAAAGGCGCAACGCCAAGAATTGATCCCCATATGACATATTTCCGGCCTATTTTATCCCCGATAGGCCCCCCAATCATGGTACCTGCAGCTACAGCAAATAAAAAAATGAACAGATGGAGCTGGGCATTTTGTACTGAAAGGCCGAACTTCTGGATCAGGTAAAAAGTGTAGTAGCTGCTGATACTGGTGAGATAGAAATATTTTGAGAAAATCAGGAGCAGCAGAATGGCAAAAGAACGCACAATCATTTTTCTGGGGAAATTCGGCTGAGAAATATGAGTGGATGATAGAGACTTAGAAGCTCGGTGCTGCATCTTATACCATTGACTGACTTGCAACAAAATGACGATTGCCAGCAGTGCTGCCAGAGAAAACCACCCGATATTTCCCTTGCCATAAGGAGCGATGAAAATTGCAGCCAGCAGAGGCCCCAGTGAGCTTCCCAGATTGCCGCCTACCTGAAACAGGGATTGTGCCAGTCCATGACGTCCTCCGGAGGCCATTCTCGCAACCCGTGATGACTCAGGATGAAAGACGGATGATCCTGTACCGACCAGTGCAGCGGCCAGTAAAATGATAGGAAAACTTTCGGCATAAGCCAGCAGAAGCAGTCCAGACAGGGTGAATCCCATCCCGATGGGCAATGAGTAGGGCTGTGGATGTTTATCCGTATACAGACCAATGAGGGGTTGTAGCAGGGATGCGGTTACCTGATAAACTAGTGTAATCATCCCAACTTGAATGAAACTTAGGGTAAATTCAGATTGCAATAATGGATAAATAGCCAAAATCAGCGATTGAATCATATCATTAAGCAGATGAGATAAGCTGATTGCACCGAGAATTGAAAAAACAGTCTGATGTGTTTTTCTTGATGAATCAGGCAATTGTTCTGTGTTGCTTTGTTCACTCATATTGGTTGTCTCATCAATCCAGCCTGTGTTGTATGGCGTTGAATTGTTGTTTAATTGTTACACTTTAATACATATTAGACCGCTAATAAAATTTTTACTTACCTTGATATAATTTGATACTTATCCCATAAAAATGAAATAAAACCCTAATTAATGACACAATTCTGTAATCTTGATTGGAAAATATATCCTAGCACCTAGGTACCATCATTCTATTCTGGTGTTGGATTCGAGCCTGTTCCGGCAGAGGCACTGTTGTATAAACATTGCTGTCGAAAAGTAGCATGGCTTAATGGGATAGGTTTATAATTTTCATAAAACTAATAATTGTTACATAACAGATAATATTTAAGGAACATGGAGATACCCATGAAATTTTCGTTCAAAACACCAGCATGTGCCCTTGTCGTTTCTTTATCATTATTGCCGATAAGTGCAACTGCTTGGGAAAAGAATAAAATTTACGATATTACAATCCTGCATACTAACGATCATCATGGCCACTTCTGGCAGAACGATCATGGTGAGTATGGCCTGGCAGCTCAGAAAACACTGGTAGATTCTATCCGTCAGGAAGTTGCCACAAAAGGAGGCAGTGTGTTGTTGTTATCGGGAGGTGACATCAATACTGGCGTACCCGAATCGGACATGCAGGATGCTGAGCCAGATTTTAAAGGAATGAATTTAGTGGGTTATGACGCAATGGCGTTGGGGAATCATGAGTTTGATAAACCTTTAAACGTGTTGCATCAGCAGGAAAAATGGGCCAATTTCCCATTTCTGTCTGCTAACATTTATCAAACCAGTACTGGCAAGCGTTTATTTAAGCCGTATGTGATGTTTGATGAGCAAGGCGTGAAAATTGCGGTGATTGGTTTGACCACCGATGATACGGCAAAAGTAGGCAATCCAGCCAACTTCCCTGATGTCGAATTCCGAGTGCCGGCTGAAGAAGCGAAAAAAGTAATTGATGAGCTGAAAAAGAACGAAAAACCGGATGTGATCATTGCCGCAACCCATATGGGGCATTATAACGATGGGCATCATGGCAGCAATGCGCCGGGGGATGTTGAAATGGCACACAGTTTACCTGCGGGTTATTTAAATATGATTGTAGGGGGGCATTCACAAGATCCGGTCTGTATGTCAACAGAAAATAAAAACTACAAACAAATGGATTATGTACCGGGAACGCCTTGCTCACCAGATCGCCAAAATGGAACATGGATTGTGCAGGCACATGAATGGGGCAAGTATGTCGGCCGTGCTGATTTCCAATTTCGTAATGGTGAATTCAAATTAGTTCACTATCAATTGATCCCCATTAACTTACAGAAAAAAGTAAAAAACGAAGATGGCAGCACAGGGAGTGCTTATTACACTCATCAAATTACTCAGCATCCTGAAATGCTGAAACTGTTGACACCCTATCAGGATAAAGGCAGCCGGAAATTAAATGTCCAAGTGGGCGCAGTAGATGGAAAATTGGAAGGTGATCGCAGTAAAGTGCGTTTCGTCCAGACCAACATGGCGCATCTTGTACTGGCAGCTCAGATGGAACGGACAAATGCTGATTTTGCCGTGATGAGTGGAGGGGGTATTCGTGATTCTATCGAAGCAGGGGATATTACTTACAAAGATGTCCTGAAAGTTCATCCATTTGCTAACCAACTGGTTTATGTGGATTTCAAAGGTAGAGAAGTCTTGCCATATTTGACGGCTGCGGCAAATATGGAAACGGATTCAGGGGCTTACGGGCAGTTTTATAATGTCAGTTTTGTGGTTGATGGCAAAAAAATCAGTGATGTGAAAATTGGCGGCAAGCCGTTAGATCCTAATAAAACTTATCGTATGGCTACCCTGAACTTTAACGCTATCGGAGGTGATGGCTATCCACGTGTCGATAACTTACCTGGGTACGTGGATACCGGTTTCGTTGATGCTGAAGTGTTGAAAGACTATATCGAGAAGCACTCTCCATTGAAAGCTGCCGATTATGAGCCGAAAGGTGAAATCGCTCATCAGTGATCAGGGGCAGTAATTGAGAGCTAATTGTTAGCTGTCTGTATAAAAAGACCACCTGTAAGATAGGTGGTCTTTACTTATTATGCTGAGTGATTTTAAGTTATCTAAAATAGGAACGGTTGAAACTAAATAATAATCTAATGATTAAAAATCATAGTGATTAATGGATTGCTATCTCCTTTTGTTGGTAATTTTTCAAGCCCATGTTTTTCATATAAAGCAATAAGTTGAGGGTTATCCTGACATTCTAAAATTGTTATTCTTCCTCCAATTAATTTCTGTGCCTTTTCAATAATAAAATCGATGGAAATTAAAATGTCTTTAAGTGTTATTGGGTTGTGATTTAATGAGAAATTTTTAGCTATTTGGCCAATTAAGTAAACTTTTAGCGAATTTGCATTTTTACTGATCCCATTAAGTTTTTTCATTCTCGTTTTTGAAATAGCAAGATTATATGTCGGTAGCTCCTTAAATGTTAATGAGAAGTAGGCTAGGATAAAGCCTTTTTCATCTAAGATTAAGTGAGTTCTTGTTGCATTAGCTCGTTCAAATCTAATTGATTTTAAATGTAAAAATGATTCTACATCACGGTTTGATGGGCAGGAAAAAGAATGCAAATACTCTTTTGTTCTGTCATCGCCAAGAGATTCTAATAATTTCCTTAGATTGAGAATTTTCGTTTTAATATTTCTATTGCCTCGCGCTCTTGTTCTTCAAAGTTTATACTTTCAAATTTTTTTGTTTGCGGTTTTTTATTGGCTTTTCTCAGCATTTTTATTGCTTTTGGATCGGTGATAACAATTTGTCTGAAAAATGATGAAGTGGCCATTTTTATCTCCTTTTATTTTAATTTATTAAATTACATAAATAAGTTATACGAAATAGTAAATAACATGACTTCTGGTTTGAGGATAGTATATCGGCATTCTAGAATAGAACAATATAGGACTAAGCTCTGCTTTCAAGAAAACAGAGCCAGCTCGAAAAATTCAATGGTAATTGCAGTTTGTTTTCAGACTTTAGCAATATCGGCAAAGGAACAATTAAGTAGTTGGCATAAATCGGTTGGTACCAATTCAATATCTAACCCTCGCTTGCCTCCAGAAATAAATAGGGTTGGTAAGGTTTGAGCCTGACTATCGATAACGGTGGGCAATCGTTTTTTTTGCCCTAGTGGGCTAATGCCGCCTACCAGATAGCCAGTCACTTTTTGTGCCAGTTGGGGATCTGCCATCTCTGCTTTCTTAGCCTTGAACACTTTGGCGACTTTTTTCAAATCCAACTGTCCTGCAACAGGCGTGACGGCGACAGCGAGGTTTTTGGGATCACCATTCAATGAAACCAAGAGTGTCTTAAAAACCTGTTTAGCATCCAAACCGAGTTTTTTAACGACTTCATCACCGAAGCTATGTTCATTCGTATCATGTTCATAAGGATGAAGCCTAAAGTTAATCTGGTGTTTTTCCAGTAAAATAACGGCGGGAGTCATACTATTTTCCTGTAAGTTTTTCCTGTAAAAATGAGATGAGTGAGCGAGTTTTTATCCTTGTGGTTTTTCCATCATCTGTAGCAGATTGTTTTCACCATGAAGATGCAGAGCCCCTACGGCAACCAGATACTTGCCTGCCGGCAAAGCATGTAATTGCTCACTCCATTGATGGTTGCGTCCGGCCATCAATGTCTGATGAATCTCTTCACAGAAGGTCTGCGGCAGCGTTTGGTTTGGTTGTGCAGGTTTGTAATTCATCCACCAACTAATCATCGTCTGTAAAGCACGCGCATTGGTATGCCAATGGGTCACTGTATCTTCCAACAGTGAAATACCCCCGTTTGGCAGGCTGGCGAGTAAGTTAACCTGAGTATCTGTTCCTTCCAGCTCGATAATGGTCTTATCGATGGCTTTTGCGCTATCCAGCAATTGGCAGTCAATGCCATATTGAGGGCGTAATCCCAAATATTGGGCTTGAGCTGCCTGCAATATTAAAGCGACTTGCCATGAGGGTAATGCATCCAGTGGCTCTAGAGGATGCTGGATTTCATGGCAGTAATGCGTTAAACGGTCAAAATGTTCAGGTGATAAACGCAGTGATAGCGCAACTTGTTCTGGAAATTTTTCTTTGAAGGGAGATCCGGGTTGCGTGATGTCCGCTTCAACGATGAGGGCATCACACTGTTCCAGTTGCTCCAGTAGTATCTCAGAAAGTGGAAACATGTTTTCTGTGCCCATGTGAATGCTACCCACGATGTGCAAACGCCTATTTTGTGGCAGGGTGATGTCAAAAGCAGGATAGGGGTAATGCCGTTGGGAATTCAGTCCTAATACATTGTTGAGATATGTCATCAATTTCCCCATGTTACAGACTCCAATAGTTGGCACTCATCGATATGCTAACGTGTTAAAGGTTAACAAGAAAGTGGGAAGATTGTTATAGACGAAACGCTAAACTTCGTTCTGTTTAGCGTTTTGTGGGCTGGATAATAAGCTTTTGTCGACTTTATTCTGAAATTCAATGCTTGGGTTTGAAACGCAATAACCGATTAGCGTTACTGACGACCGTAATTGAAGACAACGCCATTGCTGCCCCGGCAACCACAGGATTTAGCAAGGTTCCTGTGAAGGGATACAGGATACCCGCCGCAATTGGGATGCCTAATGTATTGTAGACAAATGCGCCAAACAGGTTCTGCTTCATATTGCGCAATGTTCCTCTGGAAAGCGCAACAGCATCAGCAACGCCGTGGAGGCTATGGCGCATCAGGGTAATTGCCGCCGTTTCAATGGCGATATCACTGCCACCCCCCATTGCGATGCCTACATCTGCTTGCGCCAGTGCAGGTGCGTCGTTGATACCATCACCGATCATGGCGACTTTCCGGCCTTCAGATTGCAGTGTTTGAATGGCTGCCGCTTTACCATCAGGTAAAACACCGGCAATGACCTGATCAATCCCTGCTTCTTTAGCGATAGCATTGGCCGTTACCGGATTATCCCCCGTCAGCATGACTAAACGATAACCTTGATGATGCAAGCGTTGCAGGGCAGAAAGGGTATCTTGACGCAGAGGATCACGAATGGAAAACAGGGCAGCGATTTTCCCATCGGCCGCCAGAATGACGGGCGTTATGCCTTTTTCCGCCTGTGCCGACATCAAGGTTTTTAATTCCGCCGTTTCAACCTGATTTTGCTCAAGCAAGCCCTGATTCCCCAGTAGTAGTGCTGTATCTCCGACCTCCCCGCGGATCCCCGATCCTGCCAATGTGCGGAATTGCTGTACTTCTGGTAACTTCTGTCCTTCCACTTTCAGCGCAATGGCTTTTGCCAGAGGATGATTTGAACCACTCTCCAATGCACCCGCCCATAACAATACCTGTTCTTCGGTGAAACCGTTAAAAGTATGGATTTCAGTGATTTGTGGCATACCTTCTGTCAACGTACCGGTTTTGTCGAAAACAAGGGTGTCCAGTTGACTGGCTTGTTGCAGGGCATCGGCATCACGCACCAACACTCCTAACTCTGCCGCTCGTCCCACGCCAGAAATAATGGACATCGGTGTCGCCAATCCAAGGGCGCAGGGGCAGGCGATAATCAGGATGGTAGTGATGATAACCAGCGAGTACATAATTTGTGGTGCAGGGCCGATGAAATACCAGATAGCACCAGCAACCAACGCGATGGCAACGACGACGGGAACAAATATTGATGATATTTTGTCTGCTAATTGGCCGATTTCCGGTTTACTGCTTTGTGCCTGACGCACCAGTTTGATGATCCGAGCCAGTGTCGTCTGGCTGCCAACCGCAGCAGCTCTGAACAACACCGTTCCATCCTGAACGACTGTTCCTGCATGAACGCCATCGCCGGTTGATTTCTGTTGAGGGATCGGTTCGCCTGTCAGCATGGCTTCATCCAGCCAGACGGTGCCCTGAATAATTTCACCATCGACAGGTACGCGATCACCGGTGGTCAGACGCAGTATCATGTTGGGTTTCACATCCGCCAATGACAGCGTTTTCTCACCTTTTTCGGTGATCACCCGTGCAGTCGGAGGCGTTAAGTCCAGCAACCGTTCAAGCGCCTTGGAAGAGCGTTGGCGGGCGCGTTGTTCTAGAGCATGGCCGAGGTTGATTAAACCGATAATCATCGCGCTGGCTTCATAATAAAGGTGACGGGCTTGAGGTGGAAAAATCTCCGGCCATAAATTGACGCTGATAGAATAGAGCCAGGCTACGCCTGTACCCAGAGCGACCAGCGTATCCATGGTTGCACTGCCATTTTTCAGGCTTTGCCATGCATTGCGATAAAAATGGCCGCCTGCCAATACCATGACAACCAGTGTCACCAAACCAATCGTCAGCCAAATAGCGTGATTTGAGGGAGTGAGCACCATATTGTCACCCAACATACCCCAAACCATGACCGGAACCCCGACGACCAAGGCAAAAGCTGATTGCCAGCGGAAACGGCGCATATTGGCCTGTGCAACTTGCTGCTGACGCTCGCGGCGTTCGGTTTCATCCTGAATCACTTCCGCGCCATAACCTGCTTTGATGACTGCGTCAACTAACGCATTGGGGGATACCGTACCTGTGACTAATGCACTTCTTTCTGCAAGGTTCACTCTGGCATTTTCTACACCCTCGACGGATTGCAGCGCTTTTTGTACCTTGCTGACACAACTTGCACAGGTCATGCCATCCAGCAGAAGCTGAATACTGTCATTGTCATCATTGTGAGTATCATAACTAACGGTATTTTCGGGATTTTTGACCGGAGTTGAGTTTTCTGCCGCTGCTAAAAACTCCGGTACTGGTGAGGCAGATATTGTCAGCGGCTCAGTTTTTGGGAAGCTTGTACCTGCCGCCAACTCGGCGTGATATCCGGCTTGCTCGACGGCCTTAATTAAAGCGTTGCTCACTACTTTGCCGTAAATTTTCGCGGTCTGGGTATCGACTTTGGCCGTAATAACCCCTTCTACCGCTTCCAGCGCTTTTTGGGTTTTGCCAGCACATTTCATGCAATTTAAGCCTGAAAGTTGTAACTCAATATCGGGCTGAGTGGCGACAACGGCTTCATAACCCGCATCGGTAATCGCGGTAATTAAGACCGTGGGGGATACATTTCCGATAACTTTGGCATAATCAAGGGTAACATCAGTCTGTTCAACACCGGATACATTTTCCAATGCTTTTTTGACACTGCCGACACAGTGCATACAGGTTAACCCCTGAAGTGTAAGAATGGTTGTTGTGGACATAACAAAATCTCCTTCCTGATACAGAGTGATATACTTATCTTTATCTAATTACCGTGATAAAAAGATAGTGATATTGATAACTCAAGAAAAATAGCGGCTATATCATTAAGGCTAAACCTTCCTGCAAGGGGAGGGTCAAGGGGAAATTATGAATATCAGCGAAATTGCTCAGAAGACCGGTTTAACCAGCAAAGCTATCCGGTTTTATGAAGAAAAAGATCTGATCTCCGCGCCGAAGCGCGGAGATAATGGCTATCGTTATTACCAGCACAAGCATATTGATGAACTGACCCTGTTGCGTCAGGCGAAAGAAGTGGGGTTTACGCTTGAAGAATGCCGAGAGTTATTACGGTTGTTTCATAATCCTCGTCGCCATAGTGCAGATGTGAAAACAGCGACCCTGCAAAAAGTGGCTGAAATAGAAAACACTATGGTGAAATTGCAGAAAATAAGGGAGAAGCTGCTAGCATTGGCGGCGGAGTGTCCGGGAGATGATGGGGCAGATTGCCCCATCATTGAGCAATTATCCGGCGGTTGTACGCATCACGGTTGATTTGCGACGGGTTTCACTTTCAACGTGATCCCGTCGACGGCGATCACTTCCACTTCCGTATTGGCTGGAAGTTCCCTGTCACAGTGAACACGCCAACTGCCATCGGCTAGTTTGACCCGGCCATAGCCGTTTTCGGTAGCGCTGGTTAAGCGGGCATGAAGCCCAATTAACTGCTGGTTTTTTTGATTGAGCATCTCATCGCTATTTTTGCGTGGACGATAGCGTAGCCAGCTACGCCACGCAATGGCAGACAGCAATGTCAGAACCGCAAACAGAATGCCTTGCAGTTTCCAGCTCATCTCTGGGAAAACCCATGTGATCAAGGCGACAACGACGGCCGCTGTTCCCGTCCACAGGAGATATCCCCCCGTTCCCAGCAATTCTGCAATCAGCAGCAGGCCACCAAAACAGAGCCAGAACCAGACGGGTTGAGTGGCAATCTGTTCAATCATGGCTATTTATCCTGTTTGCTCTTCTTGCTTTCGCCAATCAATTCCGCAATACCACCGATAGCGCCCATCAAGTTGCTGGCCTCCAGCGGCATCATGATGACTTTACTGTTATCGGCTGCCCCAATACGGGTGAGGGCATCGGTATATTTCTGGGCAACGAAGTAGTTAATTGCCTGTATATTACCGTCAGAGATAGCGTCAGATACCATTTTTGTTGCGCGCGCTTCTGCTTCTGCGGCACGTTCACGGGCTTCAGCTTGCAGGAACGCAGATTGACGCTCACCTTCCGCTTTCAGGATCTGTGACTGTTTTTCCCCTTCCGCTTTCAGAATGGCAGCCTGACGAACACCTTCCGCTTCAAGAATATCTGCACGCTTGGTACGCTCGGCTTTCATCTGAGCGTTCATCGCAGAGACCAGCTCTTTCGGTGGACGTACATCGCGGATCTCAATACGGGTGATCTTCACACCCCATGGGTTAGTGGCTTCATCGACGATAGTCAGCAGACGGCTGTTGATTAAATCGCGCTGAGACAGCATTTCGTCCAGTTCCATTGCCCCCAGCACGGTACGGAAGTTGGTCATGGTCAGATTAATGATGGCCAGTTCCAGATTGCTGACTTCATAGGCCGCCCGCACGGGATCGACAACCTGAATAAAGCAGACGGCATCAATGGTGACGTTGGCGTTGTCACGGGAAATCACTTCCTGTGACGGAATATCCAGAACCTGTTCCATCACATTGATTTTACGGCCGATACGATCAACAAATGGCATGATGATATGCAGCCCTGGCGTCAATGTACGGGTATAGCGCCCGAAGCGTTCTACCGTCCACTGATAGCCCTGTGAAACAGTCTTTACACAAGTAAAGACGATGACAACTGCAATAATGATAAGAATGGGTACAGTACCCAAAGAGAGTAAATCCATAACGATTCCTTTATTAGCTAATTATGGAATATATAAGTATTACTTAATCAATAGAGTAAAGAGTATACATGACGACGGTATTTAGATGCTAGTGTATCTCCGGTTTCGAGAGCGGAAATAATATCCATCAGCGTTTTTTTCACTGCACCATCAGCAGCAGAAAGATCTTTTTTCAGAAAACTGAATAGCAGTTCCAGTGCTTCTTCATTGCGGCCAACTTCGTGCAGTTTCGTGGCAAGTTGAACAGCAAGTTCAGCATTTTCTGGCTGAATTTCTAACGCTTGCTGAAGTTGTTGAATCTCAGGAGAATTTGCCGCCTGCTTCTGTGACTCAAGGATTGCCAGCAAATCATTGTAGCGTTGATCTTGTTTTTCTAATGGAAGGGTATCCAAGATGTTTTGGGCGTCTTCAAGGTGATTGAGCGCAATATATACCTGAGCTAATAGTAATGTAATCTCAATCTCTTTTGGCTCGGCCTGATGCGCTTCTTTCAGTAAAGACAAGGCTTCCTGATTTTTCCCTTCCGCAAGTCGTTCATTTGCTTGCTCTAACAGTGATTTTTTTTGTTGAGTCAGAAATTGAGAAAACATTTTTCTGACAGTTTCGTCTGTCTGAATTCCTTCAAAACCGTGAACAGGGCGGGCTTCTTGTACGAAAATCACAGTTGGCGCAGTACGTACACCAAATTGCGCAGCGATATTAGGTAATTGGTCACAATCGACTTTGGCCAGCGCAAATTGCCCGGCATACTCATGCGCCAGCTTATCAAGGGTCTCTTCCAATTCATGGCAATGCAGGTTCTGTGGAGACCAAAAATAGAACACGACAAGCTGAGTGAGTGAATGCTGAATCATTGGGGCAATATTAGATTCATTGATATGAATGATATGGGCAGTATGGCTATTAGTGTTCGTTATCGATTCCATGGGACGTTTCTCTTAAGTTCGTTATAAGGCGATGACATGAATAAATAAGGTTAATCAGTGGGATTTGCAATCTTAATCAGCTTTGCCACTTCACGATTTTATCAATTAATCTCGCGGGTAATAGGCGCCGCAGAATTGTCATGGCATGGGACAATAATGTTACCGGATAACGTATTTTAGGGTTGGGGGCTTCCAGAGCGTGAATCAACTTCGTGACCACATCCTCAGGGGTGAGTCTGAAACGGTTTGCAAGACTTGGATTTTCGACAGGGTGATCGCGCTGTGTTTGGTTCACATTTTCTGTAAAACGCGTCGTGATTGGGCCGGGCTCTATTAGGCTGACTTTAATTCCCGTGTCTGCCAGTTCTATTCTCAACGCATCTGACCATGCTTCAAGGGCGAATTTACTGGCTGCGTATGCCCCACGGCCTGGCGTAGAGATTAATCCCAATACGGAGCTGGTCTGAACAATTCTCCCTTTACCATAAGCGCGTATGGCGGGCAATAATAGGGAGGTCAATTGATGAGTACCAAATAAATTAGTTGAAAACTGTTTTTCCATCAGTTCGCGGGAAACGCTCTCTAATGGGCCATAAACGCCAAATCCGCCATTATTAAACAACCCGAACAAACGTCCATGGGTTAATTGAATAACTTGTTCGGCGGCGCGTTCAACGCTTTCTTTATCATCCAGATCCAATTCTATGGGTTCCAATCCCAATTCGCGCATATGTGCTAAATCAGCGGGTTTGCGACAAGCGGCAAATACTCGGTAGCCACGTTGATGAAGAATTTTGGCGGCGACCAGCCCGATTCCGCTGGAGCATCCGGTAATAAGAACCGCTTTTTGCATAACTTTACCTGCTTGTTTACATCAATTTATTGAAATAAATGATTTACTATTAATAAATATTTTTACTTAAAGGGAATGTATGCCGACAGTTGGTCAGACATCCAATGGGTAATAAAAGGTTGTGCGAGTTGGTTGGGATGCAGGCCATCATCTTGTAGCCATTCAGGCTTGATAGCAACGTGTTCCATGAAAAAGGGTAGCAGCGGGATCTGATTACGCTCCGATAATGAAGGATAAATCTTAGCGAAAGATTGGGTGTAGCGTTTTCCATAATTTGGCGAAATACGAATCTGCATTAATAAAGGCTGAGCGTCTGCCTGTTTGATTAACGTAATGATCTTTTGCAGATCTTGTTCTATTTGTTGAACGGAAAAACCCCGCAATCCATCGTTACCACCGAGTTCAACCAGAACCCACTTGGGGTTGTGCTGTTTCAACAATTCAGGCAGGCGTTCAAGACTCTGTGCAGTGGTATTGCCGCTGATACTGCCGTTCACGATAGCCGTTTTATTGCCGGATTGCTGCCATTCTTTTGCCATGAGAGTCGGCCATGATTGCTCAACGGGCAGGCGATAGCCGGCGCTAAGGCTATCACCCAAGATAAGCAGGGTATCCGCTGCGGTTGCTCTGGCGCTGCATAGCACTAACAATAAAAGGAAACATACATGGCTGTAGAAAGTATTCTTAAAGTTCATCATCTCACTAAACAGGTTGGTCAGGGGGAACAGGTAATTAATATATTGCAAGGTGTTGAGCTGGTTGTCGAGCCTGCGCAGACAATTGCCTTGATTGGAGAATCGGGGTCAGGGAAATCGACCCTTCTGAGTATTATTGCAGGGCTGGATGATGGCAGCGGCGGTGAAGTCCACTTATTGGGGCAAAATATCAGCCGTATGAACGAAGAACAAAGGGCGCAGTTGCGAGCGAAAAATGTGGGTTTTGTTTTCCAGTCATTTATGTTGATCCCAACTTTAAACGCGCTGGAAAACGTTCAGCTACCCGCACTGCTTCGTGGTGAATCAGAAAATCAGAGTCGTCAGAATGCCATTGAACTACTTAAACAGTTGGGATTGGGGCAACGCCTGAAACACATGCCAGCCCAACTTTCGGGAGGAGAGCAGCAGCGAGTTGCCTTGGCACGGGCATTCAGTACTCGTCCAAAAATCCTGTTTGCCGATGAGCCGACCGGCAATCTTGATCGCCAAACGGGTGATCGCATCGCGGATCTCTTATTTTCCCTCAATCACGATTACGCCACCACGTTAATTTTGGTAACCCATGACAGCCAGCTTGCTGCCCGTTGCCAGCGTCGTTTACGTCTGGTGGATGGAACATTGCGGGAGGAAGTATGATCTGGCGCTGGTTTTGGCGTGAATGGCGTACACCATCGCTATTAATTGTCTGGCTGTCCCTGACGTTGGCCGTGGCCTGTGTATTGGCATTAGGGAGCATCAGCGATCGGATTGACCAGAGCGTTCATTACCAGAGCCGTGATTTTCTGGCGGGTGACCTGGTATTGCAGGCTTCTTATCCCGTTGATGAATCCTGGCTGAAACAGGCACAGGAACGAGGGTTGACATTGAGCCGCCAGATCTCATTTTCGACCATGACCTATGCGGGAGACGTTCCGCAACTGGCTCAGGTGAAAGCGGCTGATGAACATTATCCGCTGTATGGTGAATTAGAGACCAGTCCACAGGGATTGAAACCGGAAAAAGGTTCGGTGCTGGTCGCTCCCCGTTTACTGGTGTTAATGGGGATTAAAGTAGGGGATAGCCTTGACGTGGGCGATGCGGTATTGAAGATCCGTGGTGAGCTGCTTCAGGAACCTGATAGCGGCTTCAATCCATTCCAGCTTTCTCCGCGTATCTTAATCAATATTGAAGATGCCAAAGCGACAGGTGCGATCCAACCGGGAAGCCGCCTGACTTATCGCTATATGTTTTCCGGCTCATCAGAGTCCATACAATCATTCCAGCAATTGATCGACCCACAGTTAAAAGCGGATCAACGTTGGCTCACATTGAAACAGGACAGCGGTGCCCTGGCTCAGTCCATTGATCGCGCCCAGCAATTTTTGCTGCTGTCGGCACTGTTAACGTTGTTGCTTGCGGCGGCGGCGGTAGCCGTTTCGATGACACACTATTGCCGTAGTCGTCATAACCTGGTTGCGATCTTGAAAACACTGGGGGCAGGGCGTTGGGCGTTGCGTCAGTGGATCGTCGGGCAGTGGCTGGTGATATTGCTCGCTGCCATTGTTGTCGGCTCCATTTTAGGTTTGATTTTTGAGTCCGCTTTGATTCAGGTTCTGGCTGCGATGTTGCCCAAAATGTTACCGGAAGCGGGCATGTGGCCGTGGATGTGGGCGATAGGTTCGCTGTTGGGTATTGCCCTGCTGGTGGGAATTCGCCCTTATCGTCAGCTAATGGCGACGCAGCCATCACGGGTATTGCGCAGTGATGTCACTGCAGCGATCTGGCCGTTGCGTTACTACCTGCCCACCGTGGCGCTGATTATGACGGGGGGATTGGCATTACTGGCGGGTACTAAGCCGCTCTTATGGTCATTGCTGGCGGGAGTGCCGATGGTCGCTTTGCTGCTGGCAATATTGGGCTGGAGCGGCTTATGGCTGCTGCGTCGCATGACATTTCGCCAGCTCAGTTTACGTTTGGCGGTCAATCGGCTGTTGTGCCGTCCGTTCCAGACCATGACGCAACTGGCCGCATTTTCGCTGTCATTCATGTTACTGGCATTACTCGTGATGGCTCGGGGAGATTTATTAAGCCGATGGCAGCAGCAATTGCCACCGGATAGCCCGAATTATTTCCTGATCAACATGACTCAGGCGCAAATTCCACCAGTGAATGACTTACTGGCGAAATATCAAGTGAAGCCGACTGAGTTCTATCCTGTGGTTTTGGCGCGTTTGACGGAAGTGAATGGGCAGTCGGCGATTGAATGGGCTGACGAAAGGCATCCCAAGAGCACAACAGTGCGTCGCGAACTCAATCTGACATGGAAGGCCGAATTACCCCCATTTAATACTCTTGTGGAAGGAACGTGGCCACCGAAACCGAAGGAAGTTTCTATTGAGCAGGGCGTAGCAGAACAGCTGCACATTAATGTGGGAGATAAACTGACATTTACGGGTAATACACAGACATTTCAGGTCAGTGTGAGCAGTATTCGTAAGGTAGATTGGGAAAGCTTGCATCCGAACTTCTTCTTTATCTTTTCCAAAGAGACGCTGGATAATCAGCCTCAGACATGGTTGACCAGTTTTCATTATGAAGGAGATGGACAGCTTCTCACGGAAATAAATCGTCATTTCCCGACCATTAGTATGCTGGACGTGGGGACTATGCTTAAACAGATACAGGGGATCTTGCAGCAAATCAGTCAGGCGCTGGAAATTATGGTTGTTCTGGTAATGATTTGTGGTGCGCTGCTTCTGCTGGCACAGATTCAGGTAGGCATGAGCCAACGCCAGCTTGAGCTGGTGGTTTATCGTACCTTGGGGGCGAGCAAGAAACTGCTGCGGCGCACATTGTGGAGCGAATTTGCCCTGCTGGGTTTCATGGCGGGTCTGGCTGCGGCATTTGGTGCGGAAGTGGCACTCTGGTTGTTGCAGACAAAAGTGTTTGAGTTCCCGTGGCAACCGCAATGGCAGATGTGGCTCCTGCTTCCCATCATCAGTAGCCTGCTGCTTTCATTGTGCGGTAGTTGGTTAGGGATTCGATTGCTGCGGGGTAAAGGGCTGCACCGACGTTTGCCGGAATAAATCGACCACTAGTGCACTAACGGTAATAAATGGGGAAGCTTTACAGAAAGGTCTCCCCATGTTTCAAAGCAAGCGTGATTGATTAAATAAATCAGGTCAATCAGCCAAACTCAGCCCTTAATTTGGGCAGGATCTGATCGCCGAATATTTTCAATCCCTTAATATAATCAGGGAAGATTAACATCACGCCATCCAGTTCACAGGTGCGTAGTAAATCTGACAGTTGCTTGTAGCAGGTATCTGGCGTACCAATGGCGGTATGGGTCATGAAAGCATTTTGTGATCGTTCAACCATGGCATTGTTTTTGCCATCTACATCGACACCAAAACTGTGCATCATATTTCTGACTGCTTCCACATCCAGACCTTGGCGATAATACTGAGCGAGGGTTTCAGCATAGGCATCGGTTTCGGCACAAATGACCGTACACATGCAGAAAGTTTTGGTGGTTGTGTTGCACTCTGATGCAATGCGCTTAGCGGTTAAGCTAATTTTGCGGGTTTCTGCCTCATCCTTGCCCCCGATAAAACAGACATCAGTATGACGCACACTGAAATGGAGGCCACGTTCAGATTGGCCGGCACAAACCAGATAAGGGCGGGGCAGTGAAAGAGGTTTGGGTTCAGAAACACATTGCTTCAGGTGAAAATAGGTTCCTTCATGATCAACGTGTTTTTCACGCCAGAGCCTTTTGATCAGTTGTGTCCACTCTTCGGTCATGGCGTAGCGCTGGTCATGATCCAGGCTGCCATCCCACTCGCCCATCTGTTCAAACTCATCTTTGAAAGAGCCGGAAACAATATTCAGCCCTGCACGTCCCTGACTGATATGATCCAGCGTGGCGATCATTTTGGCCGTCACTGCGGGATTGTGCAGCCCCGCATGAACCGTGGCGATCAACTTGGCGCGGTGAGTGACCTCAGCAATGCCGGCCATCATCGTGACAGATTCGAGCGAGCTACCCCAATGGTCTGTTTCCCCGCCAAACCCGCGCCATTTACCCATGGACATAATGAAATCAAGGCCAATCTGATCGGCCAGAATGGCAGCCTCCCGGTTTTGTTGGTAAGACGCATCCAGTGGCGGCGTGTTTTTGGAGATGATCCACCCACCTTTAGCGATGGGCAGGAATACACCGAACTCTTTCTTTGACATCACTATTTCCTTGTTTGTGCACTGTTTCAGTTCGTCTATTACCCTATTCGGTGAATGGGGAATTGTCGACTAAACGCTTTTTCATTTTTTGAGCAGGCGGTTTCATCATCAATGTTACGACAAGAACAACACATACGGGGATGGCAATAATAAGGAAAGCCGAAGTAAAACTACCTGAATAATCTTTAATCGCCCCGGCAAAAAAAGGCGCCAGACAAGCCAGAGTAGAAATCAGGTTCATGACCGAAAACAACTCCAGATAAGGCTTACGTCCAAAATAGTTGGCCAGCAGGACACTGGAAGCGAGGAAAGTCATCCCATAGCCCATACCGACAAATAGCGTGAATCCAATCAAGAAAGGCCATGAAGACGCGATACTCAATGCGATCAAACCAATAATGATGACCGTCAGGCTGCCAATCAGCAATTTTTTCGGATCAAGCCACTCGCCTACCGCGCCTCCGGCCAGTCTTGAAAAAGCATTGATAAAGGCCATTGAACTCAGTAGCCCTGCGGCGATAGCTTCACTGAAACCATTCTCGATAATGTGCGCAACGGCAAAACTGTTAACTGTAATACCACACCATAAAAACGCGGTGTAAGTGGCGGCAATGGCATAGAATTGCCATGTACGCAGCGCTCTCCGTGCAGTCCAGCGCTGTTTAGTGCGATAAATTTTCAGGGGGTTCTGGCTATTGTGCTTTTGATTAACGGCTTTGGCATGGGCAACTTCCCGTTTGCCTTCTTGCAGGATAAAAATAGTCAGAAGTACGAATACGGTCAGAACAATGGCGGAAATCATCCAGTGCATACGCCACGTTCCCCAGACACGGGTGGCCAGAAAATAGATCCACGGGCCAATGACGCCCCCCAGCCCACCGATGGTGAAATAGAAACCAAAGGCAAGGGACTGTTTTTCATATAACCGTGAAATGACATAAGTGCCGGGAACCGTGGCTAAAAAGGTAAAACCGACACCCAATAAGGCCGTTCCGATAAAATAAGATGAAATGACATGGGTGTTATACAGATGGTAGAAACCGGCAAGAAAAATCAGCAGACCAATGAATAGGGTGAAGCGGACACCAATCTTGCGGATGAACAATGTTGGCAGAAAACTGGAAAGCCCACAAGTTAGGCCAAGCAGAGAGAATCCCAAACCCGCACTCGTCCAGTTCCAGCCCAGCTCGTTGATCATGCTGGGCAGAACAACACCCAATGACGTAAAGGTTGTTGCTGTGGATAAAAAATATACCATACCTAAAAGTACCAGCAAAAACCACTGATAAGTACGCCCGAATTTGTCGTGTTGAATGGACATTGTGACCCCATAAAGGCTATAAACCACTAAAAACAGCACTATTTTATGTGTTTATCAGAAAAAGCTGTATCGAATAAACACGCCATAGCTGAATTGGTTCGTGCGATAGTACGGTGTATCTTTTATTTTGTACTTATTCTTGGTTGTATTCAGAACAACGCCTGTCCATAAATGCCCTGATTGATAGCCCAGTTTTTTCCCCAAGTCATAATGCAATTCTGGCTTGAACTCCAGCATTTCAGGATTATCGTGTAACCCAAGCGTATAATCTAACGTCCCTACGATCCGAAAATCCCCCAATTGATTATTGAAAGGAATGGCATAATCAATATGAATTCGTTGATCGTTCCAATTTCCTTTTGCATTATTTTCAAAATAAAACAGGGTACGCAGCCAGCTAAACCCAGGGACTTGCCAGTCAAGGCTGATACCGGGGAAATAATCGTATTTTACGTTTTTGGTTTTGGCAATCCACTGGGCAAACAGCACATCTTTTAATGGGCCATAGGAAAGATCATACCCTGCTATTTTGCTGGCGCTGAGTCTGGGGACGAATTTATAGTAATAGGTGCTTTTATCGCCTTGATAGTCATGTTGCAGCGAATTTTGCCAAATGCTGTAAACATACATATCGCCAATCTTGTAATCACCAAATGCTTCTACGATGGGAGAAATCGTTTTCTGGGGGGCAACTTTATTTTCGAATTGCAGGTAAAGGCTGGTGTCAATGGATTGAAAATTGACGAAATCGCTTGCTTGAGCGGGAACGGTAAAAAAGAAGAATAAAGAGATTGCAGATAAACCGACCGTTGTTGCTGTCATCGGCTTTAGAATGTTGTTTGCTTCCCGTTTCCTTAAGAATGGCACTTATTGTCTCCTTGTTATCTCATTGGCAATTTTGTGCAAAATAGTAACATTTATTTAATTATACGATAATGTCAAATGATTATTGTTCATATTATGGTAGAGAAATTAAATAGGCAATATTTCATTCTATTATGTGTGTTATTATTATAAAAATTGCTGGATGAAATACCAGTACTTTATCAATGATTTTACTAAGGTTATTTAGCAACGTAGGCTTCTGTATTTTATATTGGGTATTATTTACTTTTATATTTTATTCAGGGTATTTATTATAATATATTTAATTAAAATTGATATTAACAATATAATTAAATTGAAATATTTTTATATTTTATGATTATTTATTTGA
>NZ_JAQRFO010000069.1:0-13039 GCF_028598775.1 Xenorhabdus aichiensis | reverse complement strand
CCTAAAAAAATAAGCCACCGAAATTTGGTGGCTATTGATTAATAATTTCTACCGTCTACCACTAACCGCTCTAATGATCTTATACAAATCACCACCATCACGGCTTTCTTGAACTAACACTAACCTTATTTTCTTCGTCAGTGATAGCTCTGCTGCCCGTGCATCGATATTTGAAGCGGTAGATTGCTGTTGCTGATTTTCTACATGAATGCCGCCAAGATTGACCTGAACTCCACCAGCGGGCGCAGGTTGCATCCCGTACATCCTTGGTGTCGGAGTATTTACTGTCATTGGCTGAGAGCCACCAACATGACCACCGGAAGCATAGCCACGTTTGGCGCTATCCATTAGCCGATAGAGGTTATCGACACCTAAACGCTGAGTTGACTCTTTGGTGAACACGAACTCACCACCATGAACCACACCTTTAGGCTCGTATTTGCCACCATTTCCGGTGTAACCTCCTCCAGCAAATCCAAGAGCTGCTCCGAATGAAGTACCACCAAATGCCGCTTTCATGGCTTGCAGCATAGCCATTTGCATGAGCATTTTGGTGATCATTCCAAGTATGGATTTGGTGAAGTCACCAAAGTTAGCCTTACCAGTGAGAAGAAAATCAGACAAGCTATTACTCATACCCGCAAAGGCTGCTTGGGAGATTTGTGCAACATTGCCGTAGGTGTTGGTGGCTTGATCTTGGAACTCAGCAAAACCTTTTTGAATGCCTTTTTCCCAGTTGCCTCTCAACGCCTCTTCTTTTTCGAAATGCTTCGTTAACGCATCTTTTTCTTCTGGCGTTTTGGCTTTCTCTAAAGCTATTTCCTGCTGATAGACTCGATCAGATTTACCAGCACTCTCAATCATAGCTCTTGTTCGTGCATTAATTTCTTCAATTCGCTTATGTTGCTTATCCAATTCTGCGTTTTTTTTCTTTTGCAATTCAACTTCATCGCCGACTATTGCTAAAGCACGCTGAGATTCAAGAATAGTGTCTTTTTGCAGGAGAAGTGACTTTTCTCCCTCTGTCAATTTACGTTTGCCTTGAGCCTCTTCCAGAATGGCAATCTTGGATTCCATATCCCACAACTTTTTACGCTCAGAGCTAATCACGTCACTGACTGTCTTATGCTCTTTAAGGACTCTTAGCTGTGATTGTAAAGATAATAACGCTTGATTTGCAGTTTCATCAGCACGAGTCCCTGCATCAACTTTAAATTTAGGCTCTTTAGGAGTTTTCCTCCCAGTACCGGGCATTTTGCGGTCACGATGCACATAGTTGATCTGCTTCTTAGCTTCTTCGTACTGCTCCTTAGTTAGTGCGTATTTTCTGGCTTCCAGTTTTGCCAGTTCCTCGTTACGCCTAGTTTCCCGACTTGCATATTTATCATGGTAATATTGGCGAATCTTAAAATTTTCAATCTCTATCTGCTCGGCGTTCTTTTTAGACTGCTCCCGTGCATTTTTGATATCAATTTGAAACTTTTCTTCTTTGAGAGCCTCTATCTCAGTTTTAAGTCCGTCAATCCTGTACTTTGGAGTGATGAATAAATTACTAAGGTTTTTAAGTAACTCTTCTTTTTCGCGTATTTGTTCATCTAGCGTGTTTTTTCTGCCTTTATTGAGCATTGCATCCCAAGCCCATTTAGCTGCGTTTTGCACTCCCAGCCATGCAGATTCAAGATACCCCAGATTTTTAGCTATATCGTTTGCACCATCGTTGATAGACTGCGCATACGCATCGATGGCTACTCTAGCCGCTTGCGTTTTATTGCCTTGCAGTTCCAAGGTGCGGATTTGCTCTAACTGTGCAGCGGTAAGATGGTGATTAGCCTTTTCCAGTTCCAATGACATTTGTAACGGCTCATCCTGTAACCGTTTAAATTGATTTATTGTCGTATCAACCGCCTGACCAGTAATGTAATTCATCTGCGCCGCTGCTTTAGCGACGCGAGATATTTCGTTATCTCTGAATAACCCTGTACCGACTACACTCGCAATAGACGCAGCCATTTCAGACCGAGTAATGCCACTCCCTGCCATAACACGAGCCATTTCGTTGAGTTGCCCGGCGGTTTTATTGGCATAATTTCCTGTCAGAATGAGCTGCTTATTGAATTGAGTGAATTCCTTTTCTGCTTCATAAGCAATTTTAATGGCAGTGCGCATTCCTGTGATTACTGCACCAATCACTCCACCACGCAATAACCCGCCCATACCTATTACACTTGCAATATTTTTAAACCCATTAATAGCCGACTTATTTTTGCCGCTTAAGTTGCCAGTTTCCTTACTCGTTTCTTTTAGCTTGTTGATGTAAATATCTGCCGCTGAACTAACGCCTAATTGCGCAGCCCTGTACTTCAATAATTCATTACGACTGAGATTCTGTGTCGCGAGCTGATCTTTTAATCTGGCAAGAAACGCCTGACCCGAGGCGGCTTGTTTCGCATCGGCTTCTGCCATCTGTTTCTTTTTGCCAATAATGTCAGACAGAATGCTTCGATAAGATTCGAGATCTAATTTCTCTGACTGTCTGGCTTTTCTGGCTTCTGCCTGAATCTTGGTTAGCTGTTCTGTCGCAGTGGCATTGCGTTTAATGGCATCAATCTGTTTAAAAAATGCCTCCGCTACTTTATCTTGCTCTGCGGCAAGGGTTCTTGAAGTAGCCGTCGCTCTTTGTTCCTTTGCTGCCAACTCAGCAATACTTCTGTGTACCCTATCAATTTCTTTAGCCATTGCAGCAGAAGCCGCTGCTTGATTTTCTGATTGGCTGGTAAATTTATTGGTGGAACTACTGGCCTTATCAGCAGCATCTTTAAATGAGTTTAATTTCTGCTCACCCCTCTCAAGGTCAGAGGTGTTAACCTTTAATGAGATAGTTGCTACATCAGTCATTTCTCTTTCCTTCGGGTATAAAAAAACCTCCCGAAGGAGGTTGGTAATTGATGATGTTTCTTGGGGGCTACTCTAACGCCTCAACCCCCAAATTTTCTGCCGTCCGTTGATTGAAGATATACATATTCTATGTACGGCAATCTAAAAATAACGTTATCTTTATCAATACCGTTGCCTAAAGCCGCCAATCTACAAAATAAGCTCACGCCACCCGTACTTTGTAAACACATCCCGTCTGGGCTTTCAAAAAAGCGCATGTTACCTTTCTTCCACATAACAACTGTCGCGCCTTCAGGTAAAGCACCTATTGGCTGAACAGCAAAGATAGTTATTTTGTTATATGCAAATATTGAAAGTGCAACAAAAATAATAATCACTGCTACAATTAATTTTTTTATCATTTTCTTATTCTCAACAACCAATCATTTCACCAGAAATGGTTACGGTACAAGTGTTACCTTCGCCATCTCTACTATGACAACCTGAATCATCACACCAGCTTTTAATTAAAAATTCGTTTCCCTCGCTATCAACAGAAAATACCTCTGATGAACCGTCACCATAATCCCTTGATCCTGATGTTATAGAATATGAGTTACCTTCTGAATCATATGATTCAATAACATCATCTCCTTGTGCATTTTTGCCCGATTTAGTGCATGTCTGATAGCTTCCATAGCCAATGCAATCATCAGCAAACGATGGCATAACATACATAAAACCGACCAAAGTAATTATTGGTACTATTTTCATCCAAATTTCCTTGCCTTGATTTAATAATTAAAAAACCGCACGAAGCGGCATTGGATGTGAAAAACCCGCGAGTGGCGGGTTAGTTATTTGTTCGGGAGAGCTATTCTCGATATTATGGCTAGCCTATTCATGTAATGTTCTACATTACCCCATAACCAAGACTGATAGTAACCTACTTCATCTTCATTAGATATTTGTCTAACTTCACCACTCATTACGTCGTAGCCGTAGACATACAATCTATATTGTAATGCTTCGTACATTCTAGCTTGCCAGAATGACATACCCTCAGTTGTTTGATTTACATCAGAAGCTACAACGTCATAGCTTTTAATCAGGTAATGGAAGAATATTTTTGAAGCTAAGCCAGTTAGCGCAGCGTTGTGCTTAGGTTTTTTCGTGCGCCAAATCAATACTTGTGATACGGGTCTGCAATTTAGCTCTACATCATTGGTTATTATCACTTTATTATAATAAACCACTTCATTAGTGATATCGCATAGCAAAGCCAATTCAAAATGAGTCCTACCTAATGTTAACCTGTTATCAACCCGAATTAGTCGATATCCCGGAGGTAGAATCAGTTCGTCAACGTCCTTTACTATCTCGTTAGCCAATGGATTAAGAACATCATATAGAGCACGATTGCGCTCAGACTCATTCAGGTGACTGAAATCAGCAGCAACTTTATCTATATTTTCAAGATGTAACGGCATACCGACTCCTCACCAAAAGATTCAATATTTAGCTCATTGATAAATATTCCTTGAGGTGATATTAGTCTACTTGAACCTAAGGTTCAATAGCATTGGCTATATTGCTATTGTTCTGTTGACGATTAAAATGTGTCAGCTTTTAGCCATCCGTAACCCGAAGTTAAGCATGAATCCGTGTCATTTCATCGCTGCATACTCACCAGTCTGCGCTTGCCTATACTTCTCGCAAAACTCAACCAATCTGCTTATCAGGTAGCAAAATGTCTCATTTGCCTCACCTGTACTCACATTCACACCAACACGATGACAGATATCGAAAGCAACATGGGCGCATTCATGAGCTAATGTCGAGTTTTTGTCATTGAACACGCCAATGATATGTAGAACACCACTTTCACTACTCACGGTACGACTCATACCGTTCGATCCCTCTTCACCGCTGTAAATATCCAGACGTGCATGTAATACTTCCCATTGCTGCCAAGAGTGGCAAAACACAATATCGCCAGACTCGAAAAGAGGCACACGCATGAATGGATATCCTTTGAGTAACTTTTTCACTGCGTTACTTCCTCACTTCTTGTGCATAACTTCGAGCGATTTAGCTTCCATCACCCGAATATCGTTAAATACGGTCGCTCTGTCTTTGATGTTGAGATAATCCATGACCTGAATAAGCGGGGAGTAGTCCAGACCCGTGGCACCGTTCATGCCAACACGCCACTGTGTACGCATTGCACTGAAAGTCAGATACGAATCCCATATATCAGGCCACACCTCAACATCGCATTCCTCCGGGAGGAAGCCAAAGGCTCGCTCAAAGTCAGCGGCATCTTTTGCGTTCATTCCTCCATATAATGCCTCAGCGACCGCTATCAGTTTTTTTCGCGGTTACCCAACAGCTCATTGTAGTAGGTGGTCGTGATTGCTGTTGTCGCTGACGGATAGTTATCCAACAATAGCTTTAAGTTCTCAGAGTTGTAGGGTTCCTCTATCGCCCAGCCAGCAACAATTTGCTCAAAGAATTCCTGGGCTGGCATTTCCCGCATTTTATCCAGCTCACTGATGGGCTTGTGATGGAATGTGAAAGTAACGACTTCCGGTTTTTCTTGCCCCGCCACGGGGATCTGAACGTCTGCTTTGAACTTAGGGTTAGGCACGAGCGTAAACTTAGCCATGTAAAAAATCCTCAAAAGAAAGCCCCAGTGGGGCTGTTATTATTCTGCGTTGGTATAAATCTGCATGTCAGATTTAAGAGATAAGCGAGCAGTGACGTTCTCCACTTCGTTCATTGCCGTATTGGGTACACGCTGGAACGACACGGAAGCGGTGTAATAACGGTCTTCTGCTGCACGTTTGTTATAGAAGCGAATGGCGGTAATTTGCTTGCTGTCATCCAGCTTCATGAGCAGTTTACGAATAGACTGCTTGGCATCATGTGCGAATGTGTAAACCTGAACAACACCGTTCTTGTAGGTGTCGATAGTCTCCGCTTGCTCATCTTCCAAGAACTGGACTTCTTGCGTTTGCTGCTCGCCACCTTCTGTGGAAATTGTCATGACTTGTGGCATGACTTCCCAAGAAAGCACTTTTTTCAATGAGCCAGCGCCGCCACCAGCAGGAAAGGTGTTCTTATCCGTAGTATCAAGACCTTCAAGGGTGATGCTTTTTTCAGTCACTGCTTTTACGCGATATGCACCGGATGCTTTTTTCCAGCCAGAACTGACATGAACAATATCACCCTTGGAAATGCCAGCAGCAGCCTCAACCGTCAGCACAACCTCTTCGGCGTTAGCAGCGGCGAGGAACTTAACTTCATCCCCATATTTACTTGCAATATGAACACGGGAACCGTTAGGAATGTTATAGGCCATCATTAACCTCTTTTATGCATAAAAAAACCGCCAACATGGGCGGTAGTATTATCGAACTGCGTCACATTGATAGGATGTTCGTATGGGAATGGTGTAATTTGCACCATCCTGTATGGCAGGAAAGATATTCGGCTCATCGTTGAGATATAAATTGTCGGTTAATGACAAGCCGTTCTGTAGGGATTCAGTTACTCGGTCAGCAATACCCGTCAAAGTTGAGTCACCCGAGCCGGACTTCCCCACTACATTCACCTGAATCACACCACGGAAGACAGGCATATCCAACGACAACCCAATGTTTTGTGTCGTCGCAGGCATAATGTGCAGTTGGAGGTACGGATCATTGATGTCATTGAATGGCATGTTAGGCCACGCTACTTTCAGTCCTTCTTGCCTGGCAAACTTAGCAATGTGAGAACGAATGGTCTCATTTATCGTTGATTGATTCATGATCCTGTCTCCACAGCAGCCTCGCCAAAGAACTTCTGAAATTCTTGCGCTGTCACAGCGACCATCCCACTTGGTGCTTGTTTCGAATGTCCCATTTCAAGGCGATAGGCATAAGGCACTACGTTTGAGAAATAGACCGCTTTCACCCCAACCCTGAATTGCCCAATGACCAAATCACCGACCGATTTAGTCATATTGCCGCTTTTATCAATGCGTCCTGTCTCTTCGGAAGGAACTTCATCAAAGGTTACTTGCCAATTACCCCGGAATCGACCGCCTGTGTATCCTGATGGTGCTTTGATATCCATAGAGTCATGCACGCGAGCGCGTTTTTTTAACTGACGCTTTTTTGGAGTCAGATTATTGGGGTCTAACCGTTGCTGATCATTCCAATCATGAACCGCCTGATTGTATTCACTTGCTGTTTTGTTAACCTTCCACAATTCAGGGTTACCAACGGGGGACATAATGACTAATCGTGACAATATTTTGGTAAACACTCCCCTTGATGCTATTTCAATATTGCCTTTGGCTTTATTAACAAACGCATCAATGGATGCCATAAACGGATCTGCCATATTAGCCCCTCAACTGAGACTGATAACACAACACAATGTCGGCGGGCGATATCGGGTTAGGCTCAATAACCCTCAGCCAGACATCATCAACCAATACCTGATCACCTTTCTCTATTGCCGAATCAGGCGAAAATACCATCTTGATATCCGTTGACAGTATTAACGAGCCGTCTATTTCGTTAGGGTTATACTTGGTTTTTACTCCAATGCTTCCGAACTGCTTCCCCGGCTCATGACGTTCTTGACCTTCATCATCAACCCAATGCTTGCCATCCCGTTTAACCTGAAATTTAGCACCGTACTTTTTGAGTAACCGCTCGGATGTTTTTTGCATTCGTGGATAGAATTTCGCCATCGCTACCCCCTAAATACTTTAAATGTTGCACCACCACCAGACAGAAAACCGCGCAATAGAGAGTTAAACCAAGCCATATTCGGTACACCTGAGTTAGTTCCTTCTGTGTATGTAACCGATACTGCGCCACTAACAGCCTCAGACACCACTTCACCACCGACTGTGGGGGTCAGGTCATACTCCAATGAATCAACAGCCAGTCGGCACTGTGCCTGAATTATCGGTTTGGGGATAACCTGATCCGGTACTAACTCACCATCGACATAAATCCCTTTTCTCGGGAAGGCTAGCGGTTGCTCTTTGTCCGACTTTCTCCCTTTCCATTGCTTAGTGGACAAATAGTCCATAGCCTGAAACAAAAGAAATGACAGATCACCATCAGGCAGGGAATAACCACGCTGAGAAGAAAACCGTTTTAAATCGTCAATACTGGCGTAGCTATTGAACGCTGGCGAGTTTTTATCTGAATCAATCATGCTCACCTCAAAAAGAAAGGGGCATGAAGCCCCTATTGATTATTTACTGCCCCCTGTTCCTTTGCTGCCAGAGACAGCCTTACCACTCAACACTGCGGCAAACGGGACGTTTTTGCGGTCAAATTTCCGTACCCAATTACCCGCTTGGGCAATGTCCGTTGTTGAGGGCGTTTTGTTTGGATCTTCTTCTCCCAACCAGCTAAATCCCGCAGGTTGTAGGATGAATGTCTTACGCTCCCACAGCACCTCAGCACCCCCACCGTTACCACCAGAGGCTTTGCGATCCAGTTCAACTGGTGTGTGAGGGTTCCCGCTGCCATACCCAAATGCGCCGCCACCAAAGAAAACAGTGAGATAACGTCCATCTTCATATTTCAGGCTGTCATCCATAAAAAGAGGCTTGCCCAGATAGGTTTGCAGGATAACGCGCCCCTCGGAGTCACGGATGGTTTCAATCAGGTTCTTAGTCGCCATCTGTTTCATAACGACAGAGTGGACACCAATCGCGCTGAATGTGTCGGCTGCATCACCTGCGGTAAACGCGGCATCAATCAGATTATTAGCCGAGATTTCATCTCCACCTTGAATCACCATGTCGCTATCATTTTTCGCAATGTTGCTGCCAATAACCCCGCGCGCCGTACCGATCAGGTAGCGCTGCCACTGACGAGTCCAGTAAGTGCCAAAGCGGTTACGGATATGAGCCATCGGTTCACTGTTTGCTAATTCTGCCGCCAAATCAGCAACGCCATAGCCCTTGTTCAGGAACAGTACGCGAGATTTCAGGCTGGATTGAGAGGCTTTCCCTACCTGACCAATTTGGTCAGGATCATCTGAGGTCGCATTAGGCGCTTCGTTCGCGTCTAAGTCATTCCAGTAGTTAATCGTTGCCGTACCCTGACTATCAGATGCGATGGTGTCTAACTGAGGCAGACGAGTGATAATGCCTGACTCAAATACGGCGGTCTTTTCTGGGCTATTCAGTGGTGCGATTGCTTGATAATAATCACCACGAAAAATGTCGGATAAACGGGTTGTTGCCATTATATCTTTTCCTTACATTACTGAGTTTTTTGGAGGCGTTTAAATTCCTCAGGATCTTCATCAAATAAACGGATGCGCTCTGCTTCCGTATAATCGTACCAAGTTTTACCGCCGCTTCTGGTGACCGTGGAGCGTGACTGACCGTCTCCGGCAGTTCCAGTCGCCTTGCTACCGATAACAACAGGCGCAAATAACTTGTTGCTACGGAATTCTTTTTCCAAATCGTCGATGGTTAATGCTGACGGCTTACCTTCTGCATCTATGACGCGCGTCTTGCCTTCTTCAACGATTAGCCGTGATTTGATATGCGGCATAAGCAACTGTGCGCTATCGCCAGCCAATTTAGTTGCCAGAGACTGAGCCACGTTATCCACCAGCAGCGTGCGCAGATTGCTGTCTTTATCTTCGAGTTGGGTTAGCAGCTCTTTTTCACGGGCAGTGAGCTTTTCAGACCAGCTTTTTTCCAGCGATTCAATATCCCCGTTTTTACGGGCTTGTTCTTCGGCGGCTTTTTTTGCTGCTTCTTCCGCTTGACGGCGCTTCTCTTGTTCTGACTTCTTCTCAGAAAGCAATTCATCGACTTTCCTTTGCAGACCGGAAACATCGGGAATTTCTGGCATCCCTTCAATCTGCAATTGATACTTGCCGTTGTTTTCTTTGTACATGGCTTTCTGTTCATCAGTCAGTGCGTCAAATTCTTCTTTCGTTAATGCAAATTTAAACATCGTAAACCTCGGGTTTTGATGGTGTAGTCACTGACTACAGATAATAAAAAACCCGCTCAGTTGGCGGGTCTATTCGGTGTGATGCTGATTATTCATAACCAGCCTCTCTAAATGCTTGTTCGTCAATCTGCTTGAGTTTATCCAGTGAAATAAACTCACCTTTATCTGTGTAGAATTGCGAGGGGTGCATGCCACCTTCTTTCATCAGCCGGAAACGCGTTTCGCCAAACACTTGCTTCTGTCTCCACTCTGATTGTTTCTGTATCCACTCAATGAAGGTTGTATTCTCTGGCACCTGACCATCCATCGAAGCTCGTGTGCCGTCACCCATTTCATCAATATCAACACCGAGTTCACGCCATGATTTCACCACCAGCGTTTCCATTGAGCGACAATTAAAATGAATTTTACCGGGGCCTTGCAGGTAAGGGACTTTGTGGCCAATAGGTTTGCCGCTCAGAGTGTACTTAAGCCCATCACGGATAATGCAGTCATTGGACGTTTTGTTATCCAGCGTTGACACCCAGCGTTTACAATCAAGAATATCTTTATTGGCTTCTGCGAATTGATCTCTCGCTACTGCTTGTAAATGACTGACGGCTGTTTTAGCGATAGTGGTCGCATTAGCTCGACTCATTTGCAAAGCGCCATCTTTATAGCCTTGATTGGCGTGGCCTCTGATTTTTCGCCCTATCTCAACCGCACTGTCACCATTCAGATAACCATTGCGAGCCGTATTACTAATACGAGCCATGCGGTCTTTTTCCAGACCGTCAGCCCACTCTGATAGCAATTTTCCTTGAAACGGACGCGCCATCACCGATGAATACAACATTTCTTCTGTAACACCCACCAGCGGGTATTGTCTTAGAATGACATCAGGCAATAGGGAGTCAAACAGTGACGGATAGTAGCCAATCTCATAGCGGACATGCTCTAACATTTCACGGGACAACACAGAAAATGCACTTTCAACCGCATTTTTGTTTATCATTCTGGCGCTATAAAGCAATGACTCTAAACGCCTCGCTGTGAAACTGTCAGTATCAATGCTTGCATCATCCAGCGCGACAATTAAGGAAGCTGTGAGTTCAGCATCAAATGCATTCAGCGCCTTCACCATTTTACGGGCAACTCCGGCGCCATACCGGCCGGAAAATAAGGCGTGAGCAATCAACTCATCCATTATCATTTCATTGATGGATTTCATTTATCACTCCAGCATTTCAGGTTCTTTGTTTCTTAACTGATCTTCAATGTCCTCTGGTCGCTCATCTTGAGGAACAATATTGATGCTTTGCAAATATCGAATGAAATCGACTTTGCGCATCTCACCCGATTGGACAGCGGATAACAGAACCGAAATAGACGCAGAATCAAGTTGTGCAATGTCATACGTTTTATTCAGCTCAATTGTCGCTTCACCTGCACCTGCAAACTGGATGCAGAATTGCAATGCTCGGTTAAATGCCTGCTCTATGTTACCGGCACACAATGACAAGATAGAGTTATCTGTTTGCGCCTCGTTTTGTGCCTGTGTTGCTGTTCGTGCTGATGTACCGCGTTCTACCAGTTTTGCGCCCAGCATTGCCATTTGCTTTTCCCGTCGTTCCGCTACAGTTATCTGAATATTGCGTTCTTCCGGCTGTGCAAATTTCATATCGCCATTTTGAGGCAGAAGAACACCACTGCGCGAGCCAACGGTAAATCCATCAGAGAAATACTTATCCGCCCACTCATCATTGAGACCTGTTAACGCAACCATCGGCTGCCCGACTGTGTGCGCTGATTCCGCGATGTCAGCCTCAGCCTGATAGTGTTTAATATTCACATAAGCAATGTCAGCTAACGGTGGCGCATCCGGCGTGTGGTCATTATTCATTGAGCCAATCCATGACCACGGCAGCTCAGGCAACGGTTTACCACTGGCGTCTGTCAATTCAACCCAATCGTCGGCAATTAAGTTACCGTCCTGATACCAGTTGCGCGAATAGGCCTCACCATCAATCAGTCGCAACTCAATCCAACAATCAATCATCTGCAACTCAAAATTATCGGACTCTTTTGGCTCTTGAAAATGAACAACCACTAATGACGTTTTACCGTTCGTTACACGCCAGTTGATGATTTGCTTTGCCGTAAATAACCGGATGTACGGACGGCCTTTTTCAGCCTCTGATTGAATACCCGCACCTGAGAAGTCAGTCAACAAACCCGCACGTCCACGCTGCAACACTTGAGAAAGTGAATCGCGTATCATTTGGGTTAGTGGTTGGCCTTCGCCGTCTATATCCGCTTCCAAATACTCAACACCACCAGCAATATCAATTTTGACGGGTTTATTAAAGGCAATACCTAACAACCCTAGCAATGTCCGTCCTGTGGCGTTAATGAATGACGCCCGAAGTAAATAGCGTTTATATCGCTCATTGTGTGGATCGTCTTTCTCTTTCTTATCCGCTGGGTGGGGTAAATATTTTTCTTTCCGGCTTTTGACCACCCTTTCGCCATCAACACAATCGCCGATCATGTTCCACTCTGGCAGAAATTCGTTGTACGCCGGATGCTTGTAATCAACGTTTGTATTCATGTCAGTTCCAGTTGAAGTTGATTTTCTTGGTGAACCGCCTGATATTCCTTCTGCTCACCGCAAAATACCTGAACCCATCAGAATCATGAGACGTATAATCGTGGAGCGGTTTATCTTTCCAGCAGCCCCGCTTGTCGTCCCATTCTTTGCGATAGCTTTCCAGATGAGAGATACCCTCGCTGCACTTCTCTTCATCAAATACGCAGCTAGGCAAAATTTCACGCACGGCCTCAATACCCTCATCGATCGACAATTTAGGCACGACAATAAACCGCATAGAGTAGACTTCACCATCAATCATGTAGCCCTCTCGTGCCAGTTCACGACGTGATTTCGCGTCTGAACCAAATTCACGATTATCTATGTCATGAGGGCCATTGTGACTTGCGTAGGTGTAACCCCTGTCCTTCAACACTTTCATGTAGTGCCGCAAACCTTCGCCACTGTTAGAGTAGTGATCGATGACGTGAAACTCTTCGCCCACTTCACGCACGAACCAGATCGCCGTAGAGTCACCCACGCCGATATCCCAGAAGGTGTGTACCGGTAGATGTGAGTTATCAGGTAATTTTCCGATGCGTCC
>NZ_JAQRFO010000068.1:0-14599 GCF_028598775.1 Xenorhabdus aichiensis | reverse complement strand
ACAAACTTGACCTCTCTGCCTTCCACTTCAACGCCGGCACTCTCATGCTGCCGGCCAGCTGGCAGGATTCGAGCATTCTGGTGCTGAACAGCCCGGATGATAAAAACGGCACCAGCTTCACCATTTCCCGCGACAGCCTGCCGTGGGGGTTAGCATTCAACCAGTTTGCCGAGCGGGAAATGACCGCGATTGGCAAACAGCTTAAGGACTATGAAGCTCTGGCTCACGAGGCCGGCGAACTGAACGGCCATGAAACGGAGACGTTTGAGTTTCGCTGGCGCGCGCCGAGTGGCCCGGTACATCAGCTGATGATGATGCTCAACGCGCCCGGCCAGGTGCTGATATTCACCGGCACCTGTCAGGGCGAGATGACCGGGGTCCAGAAGGTGCAGATGCAGACCATGATGGCAACATTCCAGCTGCGCAGTGAGCAGAAGGACAGCGAATAACAGGGAGGCAGCATGAGTGTTTCACAGAATGTCATGATGGGGGCGGCAGCGGCACAACGGCCGTCCCCGCCCCCCGCAACCAACCGCCGTCCGTCGCCGGCCCAGGGGGACAGGCCTGTGCCGGCCCCGCCCCGGACAGAAAAATCCACCTCGGATAAGACATTAGAATTCCTGCAAAGTGAAACGTTTGAGAATGCGACGCTGGCAACCAGTGGTGCCTTTGCGGTTGCCACCGGGGCGGCCGTGCCTTTTGCGGTGGGATTGGCGGCCGGTGCGGCCGGTGCAGCGGCGGGGGCGTATGTCGGTGATAAAATCGGCCATGCCATCGCAGCGGGCATGGGCATGAGTACGGTGGCGACAGAAGGGGAAAATCCGGCCCGTATGGGGGATGCGATAGCGCACCAGAACAAGAATGCGGGTCTGTGGGGCGCATTGGGCGGTATCCTGTTGGGGGCGGTGGCGGCCATCGCAGTGGCGGCGCTGGTCGTCGCCACCGGTGGGGCGGCGCTGGTTGTCGTGGCCGCTGCGGCCGCGGCCGGCGGCTTTGTGGGCGGGGCGTGTGCGGGTATTGGCGCCGCCATCGGCCAGTATGGCAGTAACACGGGCACCATTGTTGCGGGGTCACCGGATGTGTTCTTTGAGGGCAAACCGGTGGCCCGGGTCGGCGACCCGGTCGCGTGCAGTGACCACCCGCCCGGCGTGATAGCCGAAGGGGCTAAGACCGTCTTTGCCAATGGGCAGGGGATTGCCCGGCTGGGCCACCGCACCACCTGTGACGCCAATATCAACAGCGCGGCCGGTTCAATTTCCATTACCCAGGCCACCGATGGGAAATACCCCATCATGGCAGAAAGTAACAAGGGGTTGCAGTGGGCGGTGGTGATTGCCGGACTGCTGCCGTTGCCGCGTAACAAGAAAGGCGTCACCAAGTCTGATAAACCCAAGGAATCGACGCAGAAGAAGAGTAAAAAGCCCAAGGAAGAGGATTGCTGTGGTGATCCGGTGGATATGACCACAGGGGACTTTTTACAGCAATGGCCTATGCTTTCCCTGCCGGGCACCTTACCGCTGTCACTCGTCCGAACCTACCGCTCGACGGCAGACTTTGCCGGCCTGTTCGGGGCAAAATGGGCGGATGACTGGTCACAGCATCTGAGACGGGATGGCGAAGCCACCCACTTCACGGATGCGGATGGCGTTGTCTACACCTTCCATACACCGGAAGAGTCGGTTTTCTCGGTTAACCTGCATGCCGGGCATTACCTGCTGTTTGGGGAACTGCGCGGTGAACTGCATATTTTTGACCGCCAGAGCCAGCTGACCCTGAGTTTTGAGCACCGGGATGGTGAATGCCGTTTGTTGTCGGCTATCCGTGACCGCCATGATAACCGCATCACGTTCCATTATGACGACCTGCATGATGAGGGAATACCTCAACTGGCCCAGATCACGCACTCCGATGGTTACCGTCTGCTGTTGGATTATGACCAGCACCGATTGGTGACGGTGGAATATCTGACAGATGAACTGCGCCAGCGGCTGGTCACTTGCCAGTATGACAAACGGGGCTACCTGTCGGAAAGTGAGACTTTTCAGTACAGTCATTTGTGGCATGAATATGATACTCATGGTTACATGACCCGCTGGTACGATACCGACACGACGGATGTCTCAATGGGCTATGATGACCGGGGGAGAGTGGTGTCGGTTTCTACCCCGCAGGGTTATTGGCAGGATCGTTTTCTGTATGACGATGTCAACCGGGTGACTACGTATCTAGATGCGGAAGGGGGCTGCACCCGCTATTGGTATAACAGGGACGGTCAAATCACCCGTAAGCTCGACCCGCTGGGGCGGGAAACTGTGCTGGAGTGGGATCTGAGCCATAAGCTCTCAGAGACAGACCTACTGGGCAGAAAGACCACGTTCGACTACAGCCCGTACGGGGAGCTGATCCAATTGGCCCTGCCTTCCGGTGAGATGTTTGCCTATGATTACGATGAATACGGCCAGCTGTTGCAGGCGAAATTGCCGGATGGCAAAAGCTGGGGCTTCCACTACAGCGAACAGGGTATGCTAGATGCGGTGACCGACCCGCAGGGACGGCGGGAAGAGTACCGTTACAGCCAGCACGGGGAACTACTCAGACGGGTACTGCCGGACGGGACGCAGTGGCGTTATGAGTATGAACAGCACCGGCTGCATCAGGTCTTATCGCCCAACGGCTACACCACCCGCTATGATCAGGACGGGCTGGGACGACTGCGCGGTGTGACCGATGCCCTGGGCCAGCAAACCCGTTACCAGCACAGTACGTTTCATGCCAGCCAGGAAAGCAGCGTGACGGAAATTGAATTGCCGGACGGGGTAAAGCAGCAGATCGACTATGACAGCGAACGCCGGGTCACAGCGGTGACGGACGGGGAAGGGCGCACGACCCGCTATGCTTACGGGCCGTTTGACCTGCTGACCCGGCTGACCCGGCCGGACGGCACCACCCTGAATTTTGGTTACGACCGCCTTATCCGACTGAACCGCGTGACGATGGCAACCGGCGAGACGTATCGTTATGAACGTGATTTGGCCGGGCAGATTATCCGCGAAACGGATTTTACCGGGCGGACGGTGGAATATGTCTATGACCGGGTAGGCCGCCGTACTCTAACTCGTTATCCGGATGGTCAGCTTATCCGTTACTGTTATACCAGCCAGGATCAGGTGAGCCGACAGGAGCATTGGCGAATGGGAGAATCAAGCTGTGAACTGCAATCCGTTATCGAGTACAGCTATGACTCTCGGCGGCGGTTAACCCGTGCGGCCTTACCGGATTCGGTGGTGGAATTTGACTATGATGAGGCGGGTAAGGTGGTGAGTGAACGGCTGAATGGGCGGGAAATTACCCGTGAGTGGGATGGCCTTACTGACTTGCCGACGGCGGAAACGCTTGACGGGCATACCCTGCATTTTGGTTACGATCGGATGGGATGGCTTAACCACATCCAGTTCAACCAGCACAGCCCATTATCTCTACACCATGACCCGTTGGGTCAAGAGACGGTTCGCGAAAGTGCCGCCGGATTTATTTTGGCCAGCCGCTATACCGCCACGGGGTTATTGGCGCATCAGTCGGCGGGTCGGGTCACGGCGATGTTCCGTGAAACCCTGCAACAAAATGACCCCCACTTCCCGCCGCAGGCCACGGCCGTCAATCGCAGCTGGCAGTACGACCGGGCGTATAATATCAGGGTGATTGATGACGGCCGCTGGGGGCAGACCCGCTACCGTTACAACCAAAATGACCAGATAACCCAGACCCTGTATCAGGGGGCCCGGCCGTATGAAGAGCAGTTCCATTATGATGCCAACGGTAACCTGAGCCGGCATATTCCGGTGGATGCACAGGGCGCCGTGGCGCAAATCACTCAGCACCAGCAGGCGGGGCGGATTATCCGGCGCGGTGACGTCAGCTACCGCTATGATGACAGCGGGCGGCTGGTAGAAAAGACCGCACAGCGGGACGGTTTCCGGCCACAAATGTGGCGCTACCGCTGGGATGCACTGAACCAGCTGACCCACTGTGAAACCCCGGACGGCTCCCGCTGGCATTACCAGTATGATGCTTTCGGGCGGCGAATTCGGAAACTCAAAGTCCATGACGGCAAACTGGCGGCGGCCAATTTACAGCGCTGGCTGGACGGCAAGCCGGATTTGACGGTCAAATCCGATACCATTATGGGACATGGCTACCTGTGGAGCGGTGATCAGTTAATTGAGGAAACGCCGTTATATGCCGACGGCACCCCTGCCGAAGACCAGCGTATCCGGTGGCTGTATGAACCCGGCTCACTGACGCCGTCGGCCCGGTATGAGCGAGGAAAGCTGCACTATATTGTCAGTGACCATCAGGGTACGCCAAGGGAAATGCTGAATGAGGAAGGCGGGTTAGTGTGGGCGCACCGACTCACGACATGGGGCCAGTCAGAACGCTCGCAGGTACTGGCTTCCAATGACGCGGACTATCACGTTAATTGCCCCCTGCGTTTTATGGGGCAATATGAAGATAAAGAAAGTGGGCTATACTATAACCGTTTTCGGTATTATGAGCGTGAAACGGGGCAGTATCTGACTCCAGATCCCATCGGGCTAATGGGGGGCTTGAATCCTTACGGGTATGTGCATAATCCGGTAGGTTGGGTCGATCCCTATGGCTTATCGGATAGCGGGGTTTTAGATAAGGCGATGAGTGGCAAAGTGGGCGACAGATTATCCGCTCACCATGTCATCCCGGTTGAAATCTGGAAAGAAAACCAGAAATTTTTGGATAAGATTGGTATCGGCGGAAGAATGAATTCTGCGGAAAACGGTATTCATATCCCCGGCAGTAAAAAAGCGATGCAGGATGATGTTGGCAAAGGGATGAAAGTGTTCCATAGTAGTAATCACAATACATATTCTGGTGAAGTTAGGGAAGCTATAGATGTTATAAAAGAGGATCACAAAAATAAAAAATTAACTGATCGGCAGGCAAGAGATGAGATAAGAAAACTTCAAATGAAGATGAAAAATAGAATTTGGTCAAGTAATGTTCCTACCAATGCATGCAGGAGATTGAATTAATGAATTACTATATGCTAATGAATGATTACAAGTCTTCTTTAATCCCAAGGTATCTTCATGCGATTGTGGATATAAAGAAGCAAGTAAATGAAAATTGGGATTATGAGGGTTCAGACTATTCTTTTCCCTATGATATGGAACAACCTGATTGCCCAGAGCAATTGTTTTTGTTATGTAATCGTAATATTGGTGCTCTGAAATTCAATTACTATAGATATAGTCGTGCTCATATTATGTCTGATTCTTTTTTTGAATTCTTGAAATCTTTTAGAATGAGCGATTTTTTTTGTAAAAAACTCTTAGCGACATCTATTAAAGATGGTGAGATAATAAGAGATGACCTTAATTATATGTACTTTACAAATAATAATGATTTCCTAGATTTAGATAAATCAAAACTTGAAGAAGACAGATATAGAGGGGTTATTCCTCATAAATTAGTTTTTAATGAAAAAGTATTAAATTATGATATTTTTTCTATAACAGGAACCTTATTATCAGGTCATATCTTCCTTTCTGAGATGGCGGCTGAAAAATTTTTTAAGAAAAAAATAGCAGGATTGAAATTAATAAAGCTAGATAATTCTTTTAAAGAATATTGTCTAGATTATGGATATGATATTGAACTTAATAGAAAAAGAGTAAAAAAGAAATTGCCATAATACAATGTATTAAATTATTTGATATAGTTAACGTTCTGTAGAACAACAAGGTCGGAATGATATTGTGATCTTCCGGCCTTGTTTTATTTTACCGTGGCGAATACCCGTGTAAGGCCAACGCCGACCGGAGCCGCCCTACCGCGGCCTTGGTGTGAGCGTATGGTTTCTCTCCACCATCGTCCATGGCAGGAGTTTCCCTAAATCGGGGACAGGCTGGCAGAGTTCATCCAGACAGGCCATGATGTAATTGAAGGGGATCAGTCCGTTGGTTTTTGCCGTTTCAATGGTCGCACTCGTCTGCGCGCCCCGTGGGGTATGGCTAAACAGCCACACTTTCCGGCCAGTTATTATCAATCGACAGATGGGAATCATTTAATTTTTTGAAAGAACAGAGAACTAATAATATTTTGAAAATATAGCGAAGAGTAAAATAAAAATAGATAAACATATTGGCATTCTGGTTTATTTTGTAAATATACATCAGTGGGTTAATTAAATAATAAACCACTCAAAATATATTAATATTTAAGATTTGTCTTTTTTAATAATTGGTGTGGAATATTATTCTGTTGTAAATGTAAATGTAAATGTAAATGTAAATGTAAATGTAAATGTAAATGTAAATGTAAATGGTACGAAAATTAATTTAGGTAGCAATAAAGGTTCATCCTATTATATTTATGATGCTGGTTCACCAATTGGATATAACAATGGTAAACCTACTCAATATATGCGGATGGAAGTTACCAATACACCTAATCCTGAATTTCATGGGCATCCAATTTCTCAAAGTGATTACAATACGTATATGAGATCGAAAAAATGAATATTATTCAAAAGATTAAAATGATGTTTCCTCTTAAAAAGATGTATGTGCCATCAGGATGGGTTATAGCTAAAAATAATTTAATTGATGCTGATGTAAATATATTTGATAAATTAAATAATGATGAACAATTTTTAATAAAAGAAAATTTTTTCTCTTCTAATGTGTTTTATTCATTTAGTGAGTGCTTTACCGATAAAAACATTTACATAAAAGGTGTTATTGATGTGGGATGTTTATGCTATAACATAAACTCTAATTTAGAACAAGGTAATCTACTTAATTGTGAAAAAATACATTATCAAATAACGTTATCTTTATATAAAGGGAAATCTAAAGTAAGTTTTTATTCACAGAATAAAATAGTTAATGAAAGATATGAAATGATAAATGAGGTTAATTTTTTAATGCAATTTTTCTCTGAGAAAGTAGTTGATGTTATAAATCATGATGGTTTTAAAACTGATTTAGGCTATTATTCAAATATGAGTAGGGAATCATTGAATTTACTGACCAATGAAAAAAATAATTTTAGCTTTAAATTAGAGTAGATAATTTTTTAAACTGGAACTTGAATTATTATGTAATATATTTAATGCTTGTATGAATTCTATAGGATTACTTCATTAGTACATTATGAAAAAGGTTTGTCTGTATGGCAAGCCGGTGGATGTTGACAAATGAGTATAAGCATCTGGCTATCTCACCTTATATCTACAATGCCGCTTATGCTCGTTATGGTTCTCTTCTTTTATTCAGATATTACATTATGACCGGAGTCTTACATAAAAAAACAGTTGTAAAAGTGAAAAAAAAGACGCTGATGAATTGGTAAAAGCTGCTTTCCCAGAGGAACAAAAAGTTAGAGAAATAGGTTCTCAGGGTGCGCAAGGGATCAGGAAAAAGAATAAGATGAAATAATTTTAAAAAAAAGGACGGTAAGGTCAGATATAAAAATAATTATTCAATAAATTCAATAAATTCAATAAATTCAATAAATTGGTGCGTTTATGGTCATAATGATCCAAAAGGAAAATTACCTCATATTAATATAAAACGTTCAGGTGGAAAAATGATAATAATCGATATAGCAGGTAAATGATAATAAAAAACTTTATGAATACTATTAATTTCGGTAAGGTTCATGGTTATTCTGTAGGAAAGGAAAATTATATCTCATAAGAAAAAAAGAATTTGTTGATAATTTGGAATATTATGATTTTGTGGGAAAGTAAGTGATGAGACTCATTATATTTTGAATGTGATAGGTATATATGTATATTTATTCTATTTTAATGTTTATCCAAAATTAGAGGAAATTTTCTCTATATTTAAAAAAAATTATGTTATGTGGAGTTAAAAAAATTGATGTTTTTTGATCCTGCTATTTTTAAGAGTGTTATAGAAGTATGAAATTATATGCGCTCAATATTTAAACTAAATGTTTAATATTTTGAGTGCGTTTTTATACTGGTTTTTATCTATTTTTTCAAAAAAATAAAAAATAAAAAATAAAAAATAAAAAATAAATATCATTAACCATTTGCAAAAATAATATCCTATATACATTTTAATGTGAACATACAGGATGAAAATAATTTAATATATTGATATTTTGAAATTAAATAATATAGTAATCAAGAATCTTTAATTAGAGTGAGTATAGGTAATTTTCATGGCTGAGTATTATTAATTTATTTTATTCATTAAACTGGATTTTGATTTTAAGGTTAATATCTATTTGGTTGTCTGATAATATAAAATATTTGTATGCTTATAGTGATTGACTTTGCTTTATTTGAATTTTATTTATATTTATCAAATAAATACTCAGATTATTTTATTTTTAAGATTCATCTTACTAAATAATTAAATAAAACCATTTATTTTTAATTATAGATGTAAATAATTTTTATATTCTGGATTGGTTTATTCCAATTTAGTATTCAATGAAATGATGAGATTGAAATAACAAATGAGAAAATAATATGATAGATGCGCAACAATACGTAAGACTGTCAAAAAACATCTTTTACAGAGAACTATATTAACTATTATGCCTCTCTGTTCGAATCTCCTACGGATGAAGATTTTCCAAAGGAATTTATAATGTTTTCGACGTTATATCATGAAAAATCAGGTGAGGGCAGGAAATACATCATGGAAATGCTCAAAAGAATGGCAGAACATGTCTTATTAGAACGTTTCGAACAGCTTGATAAAATCCGTATGTTGGAAAATGGCAAAGATAAATTTTCGCTGATTTTTACGGCTAAAAAATATAATGATACTGTTTTTATAGAAAAAAATGTCAGCCTGCTTGATTTATATCTTACTGACAAATCGGAATGTCCATAAAAAATAGCGGGATCTTAAGAGGTTGATATAAAAGAACCGGATACTCATTCCCGCATTCCGGTTTATTTTTATTTCTTTGTCATTCAGGCCAGTAATATTGGCATTTCAGCCCGCAGCACAATCGTGCCATAGGCAGTTTCCACAGTAACAGGATGGTTGAGCAAGCCGCTTTCTGCCAGCCAGTCACCTGCCAGATAAAGCTTGCCATTTTTGCGTACCCAGTCGATCCCCAGATTCGGGTTTAGGTCTGTTTCCTGAATCAGTGCGGCGAGATCCGGCTCGGTTTCTGGCTCAATCAGTGAGAGGATCAAGCCATTGGCAAATTGCGCAATTCGAAACAGTGCATCGGTGGTAAAGCCAATCTGCCCCAATGCGCTGCCTGTGATCACGCATGCCGGCAGTTCTGCCATCTGTAATGAAAGTTGAAGACTCATGGCGACGTTCCTTGTTGATTTAGATTGTTTTTATTCACATAAATGCGAACCGCTTCCCAAAATGAAAATATTGCTATCAATCGCTGGAAAGCCGTTCATTCTTTGTGTTCGAAATATTTATTTTATTTTGATAAAACAGATGGTTAGGTGTTTTTTCTCAGCCCTGTTTTATTCAGTTTGCCGGGAAATTGCCGCAGCCAGTCGGCAATAGCGATATCATCCCATTGACCTTCATTCAGGCTTTTTAAGCAATGCCAGAGTTCAGGAAAATTTTGGGCGGTGATGATCAAACAGCCCGGCATCACTCTGATTTTTAACGGATCATTGACAGAGAACCCAGCTTCACTGAGCCAGTTTCCGCTTAAATTAATGGCAGGAATGGTGCGGTTGAGTCCTTTGGGGCGGTAAACGACTTTCTGATACCGTTCCGGTTGAGAAATTTTGTAAATGCGGGTACCTGCATTAGAATGCGTGTTAGCCATCATAACTACCTTCTATAGTTGTTGTGGTTAGCGGCTTTACCGTGGTGAGACACGATAAAGCCGCGTTCAGATTTCATTGCCTACCTTATCGCCACCCTGCACAACTTTCCATCATCAAAATTGACCTTTGCGAAGCCACTCGCAAAATAAATACTGGATATACATCCAATTTCAAAGAACCTGTTAAATCACGCCATAATTTTCATTTTTTACCGAAAATACCCGCCAATTTCTTCACAATAGCAACATGTTTGGCATTTATTGCCATGTCATGCAGCGCCGCCTGCAAAACCTCCGCCTGACCTTCCACAGCCAGCTGCCGCTCTATCTGGTCATGACTAAAATTGACCTGCTGCACGGCTTCGGGGCGATGTATCAGGCGCTGGACCGCCAGCAGCGTGACCAGATCCTCGGCGTGACCTTCAGCCTCAACAACCGGGATGAAAAAGCCTGGCGCAGCGAGCTGGCGCAGTTCTGGCAGCAGTGGATGGCCAACCTCAACGGGGCGATGCCGGACATGATGCTCAACGGCGTCGATGCCAACCAGCGCAGCGACCTGTTCAGCTTTACCCGTCAGGTGCAGGGGCTGCACAGCTATATTGCGCAGATGCTGGAAGACATCCTGTACAACGATGAACACCACCGCCCGATGCTGCGCGGCGTCTACCTGACCTCCGCCCGCCAGATCGGCCAGATGGATGACCTGTTCACCCAGTCCGCGTCAGCCCAGTACCACCTCGGCTCGCAGGCGTTCCCGACGTGGCCGGCGGGCGACACCCTGCCGTACTTTACCCAGTCCCTGTTTGAGGACGTGCTGCTGGCGGAGCCGAACCTCGCCGCGGAAAACCGTCTCTGGCTCAGCCGGAACCGCCGCCAGTTATACACGTTCTCCACGGTCAGTGCCCTGGTGATCGCGGCGCTGTGGGGCGGCTGGCATTACTTCTACCAGAAAAACTACCAGGCCGGGGAAGAGGTGCTGGCGCAGGCGAAAAACTTCCTGTCCGTGCCGCCGCCGGACGGGGATGACCGTTACGGCAACCTCCAGCTGCCGCTGCTGAACCCGATCCGGGACGCCACCCTGGCCTACGGCAACTACCACGAGAAAAAATCCTTCCTGACCGACATGGCGCTGTATCAGGGGGACGGGGTCGGGCCGTATGTGGAAGGCACCTACCTGAAACTGCTGGAGCAGCGTTTCCTGCCGTCGCTGATGCAGGGGCTGCTGGACGACCTGAACCGGGCGCCGGCGGGCAGTGAGGAGAAGCTCGAGATCCTGCGGGTCATGCGCATGATGGAGGACAGCAGCAAGCGTAACCCGGGCCTGGTCGCGCAGTACATGCGCGCGCGCTGGAGCAAGGCGTTCCACGGCCAGCGTGACTTGCAGGAACAACTGCTGACCCACCTGGATTACGCGCTGGCCCATACCGACTGGCAGGCGCAGCGCGACAAGGGCAACCCGGAGGCCCTCGCCCGCTTCGCGCCGTTTGTGAAGCCGATTAAGCAGGCCCAGCAGGAGCTGAGTGCGCTGACCATCAACCTGCGGGTCTACCAGAACCTGCGCCTCAAGGCGCAGGAAACCCTGCCGCCGCCGATCAACCTGCGTGACCAGATTGGGCCGAGTTTTGACAGCGTGTTTATCGCCGGCAACGAAAGCCGGCTGACCGTGCCGCAGTTCCTGACCCGCCACGGCCTGACGGATTACTTTGTCCGGCAGGACAAAGAGCTGGTGGACCTGACCGTGATGGACAGCTGGGTGCTGAACCTGCCCCAGAAGAACCGGTACAGCGAGACCGACCAGGGGAATATCCAGCGCCAGATCACCGAACTGTACGTCGGGGATTACACCGCCCACTGGCGGGCGGCGATGAATAACCTGGAAGTGCGGGACTTTGAGGATCTGCCGCAGGCCATCAGCGCCATCGAACAGGTGATCAGCGGCGAGCAGCCGATCAAGCGCGCCCTGCAAATTCTCAGTGACAACACCCGGCCGCCGGAGCTGGGCAGTTCACTGGGCGACAAGGAAAAACAGGCGCTGCTGGCGCAGGCGGACTACCGGCTGTTAAACCGCATCAACCGCGACTTTGCGCCGGAAACCGGGGTGCTGGTTGAGCACGGCGACAAGGGCAGTACGTTGCAGAGTGTCTACCAGAAACTGATGGCGCTGCACCGTTACCTGCTGGCTATCCAGAACTCGCCGGTGCCGGGCAAGGCGGCGTTACAGGCGGTGCAGCTGCGGCTGGACCAGAACAACAGCGACGCGATTTTTGAAGTGCAGCAGATGGCGAAAAACCTGCCGGAGCCGCTGAACCGCTGGGTCGGTGACCTGGCCGAGCAGGCGTGGCGGGTGGTGATGATGGAAGCGGTGCGCTCGCTGGAAGTGGAATGGAATGAGTCGGTGGTCAAGCAGTATAAGACCTACCTGGCCGGCCGGTATCCGTTCAACCCGGCCGCCACCGAAGACGTGCCGCTGAGTGAGTTTGACCGTTTCTTCCGGCCGGACGGGACACTGGATACCTTCTATAAGCAGAGCCTGAAACCGTTCGTGGAAAATAACCTGACCACCGGGACTGACGGGCGCGAGCTTATCCGGCAGGACGTGCTGAAACAGCTGGCGGTGGCAGACCGTATCCGCACCACCTTCTTCACCCCGCAGAACGGGCTGGGCACGGCGTTTGCCATTGAGCCGGTGAGCCTGACCGGCAACAAACGCCGCGGCCTGCTGAACCTCGACGGCCAGCTGGTGGATTATGCGCACGGGCGCAGCAACGTGGCGCACCTGGTGTGGCCGAACTCGATGCGGGCGGGCACGGAAAGCCGGCTGACCCTGATGCCGGACCGGAGTAACGCGGCCCCGCGCAGCCTGAGCTTCACCGGCCCGTGGGCGCAGCTGCGGCTGATTAACAGCGGCAAGCTGACCAACGTGCAGCCGGGGGCGTTTGACGTGCGCTTCGCGGTGGACGGCGGCGAGATGACCTACCGCATCTACGTGGACGAATCGGACAACCCGTTTGCGGGCGGCCTGTTCAGCCAGTTCAGACTGCCGGACACCCTCTACTGAAGCCGGGTGTGAGTCAGTCTTCAGCAAGCACCATCCCCCCTGCCTCCGGGCGGGGGTTTTTTTAAGGAGGAAGGCCAGAGCATGAGCGAACATTCTGAGAATTTAATCATCCGGGCGGGCGGCAGTCCGCAGAATCTGCCGGAATTTGCGGTTATCCGCGACGAAATCAACAAAATCAGCCACCCGGCCCAGCCGGAAGTCAATTGGGTACTGGTGGAATCGCTGTCGCTGACCCTGTTCCGCCGTAACGGGGTTGATTTGCAGACGGCGATTTACTACACGCTGGCGCGGATGCAGCTGAACGGGCTGGCGGGTTTTACCGAAGGCTGTGAACTGCTGGCCGGGGTGATAGTCAGTGAGTGGGAGGCGCTGTGGCCGCCGCAGCCGGCCGTGCGCACGGATTTACTGGAATGGTTCCACACCCGCACCGGCAGCCAGCTGCGCCAGATGGACTTCGGCACCGGTGACCTGCGGATGATTTACCGGGCGGAGCGGGCGTTGCAGCTGATTATCGACCGATTGCAGCAGTCCGACCTGAAACGGCTGCCGCGGGTGGAGAACCTGCTGTGGTTCTTCCAGAACGCGGCGAAAAAACTGGAAAAACCGCGGCCGGCCGCGAAACCGGTTCAGCCGCCGGTGCAGATGCCGCCGCTGGTCTACCTGTCCCAGTCCGACACCGAGCCGGAAATGCCGCCGCCGTCCGCGCCGCCGCGCCCTGACCGCCCACAGGAAGCGGACAGCCCGCGGGTGCGGGTGCAGTTTCCTGAGCCGCCGCGGGGTTGGAGTGCGTGGCAGGGCTTTGGCCTCGGGGCGTTATTGGGCCTGCTGGTGCTGGTGGGCGGCTGGCTGCTGTTCTATAAACCGCTGCACCAGCAGCTCACGGCTATCACGGCGTCCCCGGCCGGGGCCCGGCTGGCGTGGCTGTACCAGCCCGAACTGGCGGGCTATCAGGGCCAGCTGGACCGGCTGGCCGAGACGCCCCTGCTGGCGACGTGGGACGCGGCCCGCACGCTGACCGGCACGGCAGAACAGCAGTGGCCGGATTCGGCCGAGCAAAGGAACGCCACCCGTCAGTGGACACAGGCGATGACCGCGCGTATCGACAGTATCCCGCTGAAAGGCAGCTGGCACACCACCCGCGACCAGCTCCAGCAGCTGGCCGACAAAATCCTGTTGCAGGAGCGCACCCGGGGCAGCTTCACGCTCTCGTACCTGAAAACTGCGGTCTATGACCTCCAGCGCAGCCACGGCAGCGAAGTGCCGCTGGAAGAACTGCTGCGCCAGCTCAACGCCCGGGTGGTGAGCGGGGACCCGGTGCCGCCGGTACTGCTGAAGGGCATTGATGACCGCTTTAACGCCCTGCTCGGCCGCTATGACCGGCTGCGCCAGGCGGCCGACAATCCGGCTGAAAAACAGGCCGAGAAACAGACCACACACCATGAGTCCACCGTCACCCCTGACGGCGGGCGTTAATCAGGGAGACATGTTATGTCAATAAAAAAGAATATGGCGAAATTACAGAAAGGGCGGGCCCTGATCCAGCAGGGACAGCAGGCCGCCCATATGGCGAAACAGGCGGCGGGCGTGTTGGGGGGATTAGGCGGCACCGGCACCCCACGTCTGCCCATTCAGGGCATTGCCGGGCCAGTGGCGTCGGGGGGATTAGGGGGCGCCGGCACTTCACGTCTGCCGGTGCAGGGGATTGCCGGCCCT
>NZ_JAQRFO010000067.1:0-15194 GCF_028598775.1 Xenorhabdus aichiensis | reverse complement strand
ATAAAATTAAAATACCACCAATAGATATAATTACAAGTAATATATTGAATATATTTCTAAATAAATACTTATTATTATTTTATATTATTTGAAGAAATATATATTCAATAAAACCCATTAATACTTGTTTTGATCGACATTCTGATAAAATTACTAACAAAGTCAACGAATAGCAAAATAGGAAAAGATCCGAATATCACACTATTATCCATATCATTGATGGAAAAAAACGAACCCATAATTCCATTGAAAATAAAAGACTCAGCCTCGTAAAAAAGCCCTACGCTAACTCGGTAAGCACGGTGAATAATGCACAATAAAAATACGAACCTTTGAAATTCCTTGATACACTACAATCTATCTCAGTTGCAATCATTTATTCATTTTGAGGAATCCTATGTCTTTGTATCAGGATAATCAGGCACTCGCCCAACTTACTCTGGGTAAGCCCACACCTTACCGCGATCACTACGATCCTACTTTACTGCAAGCGGTTCCGCGCAGTATGAACCGTGAACCACTTGGGCTGTTTCCTGATAATCTACCGTTTCACGGTGCTGATATCTGGACACTGTACGAACTTTCCTGGCTCAATTCACGCGGTGTTCCTCAAGTTGCCATCGGCCATGTCAGTCTAAATGCAGCCAGTGTGAACCTCATTGAATCAAAGAGTTTTAAGCTTTACCTGAATAGTTTCAATCAAACTCGCTTTGCGGATTGGGATACCGTGCAAAAAACGCTGCAACAGGATTTATCCGCCTGTGCAAACGGCGATGTGAATGTTGTTTTACATCCCCTGCACGATTTCAGCCAGCAACCGATCGCCGAGTTTGAAGGAAAATGTATCGATAATCAGGACATTGAAATTGATGATTATCAATTCAGTCGCGATTACCTTAATGATGCGGCAACAGGCCCGGTCGTTGACGAAATGTTGGTCAGCCATTTGCTAAAATCAAATTGCCTGATCACACATCAGCCCGATTGGGGTTCCGTACAGATCCGCTATAAAGGCCCCAAAATCGATCAGGAAAAATTATTACGCTATCTGGTTTCTTTCCGCCATCACAATGAATTTCATGAACAGTGTGTTGAGCGTATTTTCAATGATTTAATTGCGTTATGCGCACCTGAAAAACTCACTGTTTATGCTCGCTATACCCGTCGGGGAGGGTTAGATATCAATCCGTGGCGCAGTAACGAAGCATTTATTCCAGAAACGGGAAGACTGGCTCGCCAGTAAATTGAGGAGACCCCATCAGGGGCATAAAGGAGTCGTTCTTGATTACACATGTCAGCCCGTTAGGGTCAATGGATTTACTCTCTCAACTTGAAGTCGATGCACTCAAGCGTACCGCAAGCAGTGATTTATACCGCCTGTTCCGCAATTGCTCACTGGCGGTACTCAACTCCGGCAGTCAAACAGATAACAGCCAAGAGCTGCTGTCAAAACATGAAGATTTTGATATTAACGTCCTGCGTAGAGAGCGTGGCGTCAAACTGGAACTCATCAATCCACCAGAAGACGCTTTCGTTGACGGCAAAATCATTCGCTCTCTGCAAGCCAACCTGTTCGCGGTTCTGCGGGATATTCTGTTTGTTCATGCGCAGATTGACAGTGCACAGAAAGTGCACCATCTGAATATGGAAAATGGCATACACATTACCAACACCATTTTTTCCATTCTGCGCCATGCCAAAGCGCTTCATCTCTCAGAAGATCCGAATATGATCGTCTGTTGGGGCGGCCACTCGATTAATGAAAAAGAGTATCTGTACGGGCGCAAAGTGGGTAATGAATTAGGGCTGCGCGAGCTGAATATCTGTACGGGCTGTGGGCCGGGCGCAATGGAAGCGCCCATGAAAGGCGCTGCGGTTGGGCATGCCCAGCAACGTTACCAAAAAAGCCGCTTTATCGGCATTACAGAGCCTTCCATTATTGCGGCAGAACCCCCCAATCCGCTGGTCAATGAGCTGATCATCATGCCGGATATCGAAAAACGGCTGGAGGCATTTGTCCGTATAGCTCACGGCATTATTATCTTTCCGGGCGGGGTGGGGACAGCAGAAGAACTGCTCTATCTACTTAGTATTTTGATGAGTCCTGATAATAAAGATCAAGTGCTGCCACTGATCTTGACCGGGCCAAAAGAGAGCGCCGATTATTTCCATGTACTGGATGAGTTTATCGTCAATACTTTGGGAGAACAGGCTCGTCAGTACTATTGCATCATTATGGATGATCCTTCAGAAGTGGCCCGTGTGATGAAAAAAACCATGCCGCAGGTTAAAGAACATCGCCGCTCTACCGGAGATGCCTATAGCTTTAACTGGTCACTGAAAATCAGCCATGATTTGCAGCATCCGTTCGAGCCATTCCATAGCAATATGGCTAACCTGAATTTGCATCCGAATCAGCCCCCCGAAAAACTGGCTTCTGCGCTGCGATGTGCCTTTTCCGGCATTGTGGCAGGCAATGTGAAAGAAGTGGGCATTCATGCCATTGAAAAAAACGGGACGTTCAAAATCCACGGCGATGTGGATATCATGCGCTGTATGGATGAGCTACTGAAAGATTTTGTCCGGCAGGATCGCATGAAACTACCGGGAGGCACGGCTTACGAGCCGTGCTATGAAATCATCAAATAAGTCACGTCCCTATTAAAATCCAATGAGGCCGAAGCCAAGGAATCAATCCACGGACGGAGTATAACGACCATGATACATCTTTTGATTGTAGACGCACTGAACTTGATCCGACGCATCCATGCGGTACAGGGAAGCCCTTGTGTTCCCGCCTGTGAACATGCGTTAAAGCAATTAATCGCCCACTCTTCTCCGACTCACGCCGTTGCGGTATTCGATGAAGATGACCGTGGCCATAGCTGGCGCCACCAGCTTCTTCCCGATTACAAAGCTGGCCGTTCTGCCATGCCCGACGATTTACAGCAGGAAATGCCGCTGATTAAACTGGCATTCAATGCACTAGGGGTAACTTGCTGGCATGCCGAAGGGCATGAGGCTGATGATTTGGCGGCAACACTGGCGACCAAAGTCACGTCTACGGGGCATCGCGTCACCATTGTTTCAACGGATAAGGGCTACTGCCAGCTACTTTCACCCAATATCCAGATCCGCGATTACTTCCAAAAACGCTGGCTAGATTTACCTTTTGTTGAGCGGGAATTTGGTGTTTCCCCCGCCCAGCTCCCCGATTATTGGGGTCTGGCAGGGGTCAGTAGCAGTAAAATCCCCGGCGTTCAGGGAATAGGGCCAAAAACAGCGGTCATCCTGCTACAACAAGCCGGCTCGCTGGATAACCTTTTCCAACATCTGGAAGCCCAGCCGGATAAATGGCGTAATAAATTGGCGGCCCATAAAGAAATGGCGTATATCAGCCGTGAAGTGGCTTCACTGCGCACAGATTTATCGCTCAATGGCAATTTGCAGCAATTGCGGTTAGATCACAGGTAAATGACCACTATACTTTGCACTGTATTAATTGAAGTCCAAATACTGCCGAAATTGGGTATTTACGGCAGTATTTTGTTATTTAAACCTATCGGATGGAAAAATTTAATCACTCAAAATACCCCGAGGCCAATTGAATATGCTCCCCATTCAATTGCCCGGACTCACTCAATAATCCAATCCAGGATTTCATATATTGGTACTTGGCCTGAGAAAGATCACGACGAGCCATGTAGAGCTGTTGCTCCGCATTCAGGATATCCACGTTAACCCGCTGCCCCAGTGCCACGCTTTTCTGAGTTGCTTTAACCTGTAATTCAGCCGCCTCCACTGCCGATTCATAGGCACGTATCCGCTTTTCGCCGTTCATGCAGGCGTTATAATTGCGTCGCAGCGCATTTAGAATTTCTCCCGCTTCGGCATCCATCTCATATTTGGCTCTGCCATAATTCGCTGCTGATTGACGCATTGCCGCCGACGTTCCTCCACCATTATAGAGATTCATCGATACCCGCAAGCCGATTGAATCGGTGCGGTATTTTTGATCGATGATGTTATCGCTGCTGGATTTATTTTCGGTATGGGAAGCATACAACTCCAGTTTTGGCAGATAACCTGCCCGATTGCGCTCAATGTCCTGAGCCGCAACGGCCACTTTCTGGCGAGCCTCCGCCAACTGCGGATTTTGACTCAACGCCATCTGCTCCCAATCGGCATAATGTGCAAAAGCCAACTTTATGGTCTTGAAGTTCTGGACAGGCGACAGGCGATTGACCGGCAAATCGCTAGGTAAAGGTGTACCAACCAGCAATTGCAAGTCACGGATCGCCGCATCCAGTTCATCTTTGACAGTTAACTCATCCGCCACAATCTGACTGTAACGGGCTTGGGTTTCCGCCACATCAGTGCGCGTGCCTTCACCGGAGGCAAACAATTTCTGATTGCGCTCCAGTTGTTCTTCATAAGCCCTGCCCTGCTGAGCAACCTGCGCCAGTCTGTCCTGCGCATAAGCGACATCCACATAGCTGTTTACTACCCTGACTGCCAGTTGCTGGGTGTCTACCCGAAAACGGGCATCACTCATCAGCGCGTAGGCCTGACGGGTTTTGTAACGCGCCCACGCCTCGAAATCCACCAGCGGCTGAGTCAGCACAAGCGAACCACTGTAGCTGTGATACTGGCGGTTGCGACTTTCCGTGACCGTATTTCCCCTTCGCCCTGAATCTGAAGAAGAGGATTCCATTTTTTGCCAATTCTGGGGAACATATTGGTAGTTAAAAGCGAGCTTGGGCAGTAATTCCGCCCGCCCAAGGTTTTTCTCTTCCTGCCCCGCTTCCTGAGCTTTTATCGCCGCCTGAAACGTCGGATCATGTTGCAGCGCCAGAGCGTAAGCCTCCGTTAAGGAAAGCGCCTGAACCGTACCTGAAAACGACATCAGCAGAAACAGGGGTAAAAACAGGACACGCCCCGTAAAACCATGAGATCTGAACATCCCCGTTACTCCTCAATCAGTGACGTTGACGCCCTGTCCATCAATGGCTTGAATAGATAACTCAACAGTGATCGCGAACCCGTTTTAACGAAGACTTCAACCGGCATCCCCGGCTTGATATGCAGCCCTGCCAGTTGTGCCATCCCCTCTGGCGTCACTCTGACCCGCATCTGGTAATAAGGTTCCCTTGTCACCCCATCCACCAGCCGATCGGCGGAGATCACTGTTACTTTGCCTGTCACTTTCGGCGTCCGGTTCTGATTGAACGCGGTGAACATCAAATCCACATCCTGCCCCATTTCTACTTTATCAATCAGATGTACCATCAGGCGCGCTTCGACTTCTAACGCACTCTGGGCAGGCAAGATTTCCATCAGTTTTTCCCCGGAAGCCACAACACCGCCTTGGGTAAATACTGTCAGCCCTACCACCGAGCCACCCACCGGTGCGGTAATTGAGGTATGGGATAAATCGAACTGAGCTGTTTCCAGCTTATTTTTCAGCTCATTGGCCTGTACCTGCACATCCGAAAGCTGGCTGCGGACTTCTCGTTGATAATCAGCCTGCCGCTGGATAATCCGCTGCCGGGTTTCCTGCCGCTGTTTTTCAAGCTGACCAATGCGTCCCGCCATTTCGGCCATGCTGCCACTTAACTCACTTTGACTGCGCTGCAACTCCAGATAACGGTTACGGGGAAAGTAACCCTCTTCGGTCAACGGCCGCAGATTGGTCACTTGCTCTTTGAGTGAAACCTGCTGCTGCTGTTTATTCGTCAGCGCTTCCCGCAACCCTTTAAGCTGAAAACTCAGCCCCTCTTCAGCCTGCTGCATCCCCGCCAGATCACTTCTCAGCATCTCACGACGTGACAGGAAAAGCTGTTTCTGCAATACCAGAATATCCTTAATACGTGGCTCCGATTGCTGATCCCACAACGTGGCCGGAAAGGAAATCACCTCCAGCCCTTGCTGCTCGGCCAGCAATCGGACTTCCGTCGCCAGAGTGGTATGCAATTGCTGTTTCAGGGAGTCAATTTGGGCATTAACCTGCACCTGACTGAGCTGCACCAATACCTGTCCGGCCTTAACCTGTTCCCCTTCCGATGCCAGAATTTGTCTGATAATGCCATTGGCTGGAGACTGCACGGTTTTACGGTTGCCATCCACCACCACAATACCGGAGGAAGCGACACCTTTATCGAGCGGGGCAAAGGCCGCCCAGACGAAAAACCCCAGGAGGCCAATACCGATGACCAGCCAGCCCAGCCGCAGGTAGCGATTCGCATCCAGCGGCAATAATCCCGATTCATCATTTTTCGCACTTTTTGCGTTGGTCTGATAGGACATCTTCACTCCCAGGCAGAAATTTCACTCTGCCCACTGATTAAAACCGTGTCATTAAAACTGTGTCATTAAAAACATAGCAGAGCCACACTACGAGGCACGTTCAACCGTTTTTGACTGCGACAGCGCCGCCATAACTTGCTGAGATGGGCCAAACATTTTCATTTTTCCCTGCACCAACAGCAAAATTTTGTTTGTTTGTGAGAGCAAGGAAGGCCGATGCGTGATCACCACCACTGTTTTGCCCTGTTCCCGCAATTGCGTAATTGCCTGACTCAGCGCCTTTTCACCGATGTCATCCAGATTGGAATTCGGTTCATCCAGCACCAGCAGTGACGGATTGCCGTACAATGCCCGTGCCAGCCCAATCCGCTGCTTCTGCCCACCGGACAGCCCCATTCCCCCAGCGCCAATCACCGTGTCATAACCCTGTTCAAGATTGAGTACCAGTTCATGAACACCCGCTTTTTTAGCCGCTTCAATGACTTTTTCAGGATCAATGTCATTAAAACGCGCAATGTTTTCCGCAATCGTGCCACCAAACAGTTCGATGTCCTGCGGCAAATAACCTATCGACGCCCCCAGTTCATCCTTGTTCCATTGGTAAATGTCGGCATCATCGAGCCGCACAACACCTTCCTGTGACGGCCAAATCCCCACCAGCAGGCGAGCCAGCGTAGATTTCCCCGACGCGCTGGGGCCAATCACGCCCAACACATCGCCGGCATTCAGGGAAAAACTGATATCCTGCAAAACCTGTTTATGATTTCCAGCCGTTTGTCTGGCCTGTGTTTTACTCGGTGGTATCGCGGCAACTTTTTCCAGCAACAAAATGCCTTTAGGGGCAGGCAGTGACATACCGCTTTTGCGTTCTGGCTGCGCCTTCAGCAATTTATCCAGCCGCTGCCATGACAGACGCGCGGCGCTCCAGCTTTTCCACGCTTGGATCAATTGCTCAATCGGCGACAATGCCCGTCCCATCAAGATAGAACCCGCGATCATCATGCCCGGCGTGATATTGCCTTCAATCGCCAGCCAGCCTCCCAAACCGAGGATCAGCGACTGCAAGGCCAAACGCACTGTTTTGGTCAATGCGGTGATAGATGCCGCCCGTTCGCTGGCAATACGCTGGAAATTAAGAAAGCGCTCGTGCAGGCTAAACCAGCGCTGACGCAGTGCTGGCAACATACCCAAGGCTTCAATGACTTCAGCATTACGCAGATTAGTACTGGCAAGATTAGCAGAGCGCAGGGAGAGATGACTTGCTTCCGATAAAGGCGACTGAGACAGCCATTGGTTCAATACCGCCAACGCGATCAAAATGATCGCCCCAACCAGCGCCAGCAATCCCAAGTACGGGCTAAACAGAAAAATGACCCAGAGATAGACCGGGAACCAAGGCACATCAAAAAAAGCAAACAGCGCATTGCCCGTCAGGAACTGGCGGATAGTAGCCAAGTCATTGAGCATCTGCCCGGCATCGGTGGAGCCATTTTTCAGGTTGGATTCATACGAGGCAGTATAAACACGCTGATTCAGGCACATATCAAACTGGCTACCGATGCGGATCACCACCATGCTACGGATATATTCCAACCCGCCCATAATAGCGAACATGCCGAGCGTGATCAGAGTCAGCATCAGCAGGGTCATTTCATTACTGGATGGAAGGACTCGATCATATACCTGAAGCATATAAATAGAGGGAACCAACATCAGCAGATTGATAAATGCCGTAAATAAGCCAATAGTCCAGAATACTTTGCTGCGTGCACGGATAACATCCGTGATTTCATCCTTTGGAAAGCGTAGTTTCACTGCAATCCCTTCATCATTAACTGAAGCAAAAACGATTTATTTACCCAGTAATTCGTTATTTTTGTTTTATTTTGTCACTGCATTTACTTTGTCGCTGAATGCGTGCCACTGAATGTCATAACGAGTTCGCGCCCATCAACCAGGTATGCCACCCATTGCTCGGACTCATGACCAAAAAAGGCCAGACTATTGCCATCATCGTCAGTCAGAGTGATACCATCAGGTGTAGGACGCCAGCCCTCTGCAGGATTCCCCATCAGTTCGGTCAGGCAAGAATCACCTTTCAGCGCCCAGATTGACCCCTCAGGCAAACGGGTATCCGTTAATTCAATGCTGCATACCTGATTTCCATCTGATAGCTGCCATAGCCCCTTCAGTTCAGCCGGTTCAGGGAGTCTCAAACTACTAGCCATACATCCTCCAATCAAAAAAAGGGAAAACATTATCGATAAGGACACTTTAAATAAACAAGATTTCGCTATACACCTTTGCCCTTTATGTAACACGGTGACTTCCTCCCCGTCATACTGCCGTACTATGAATACATACGGCAGTATCCCGCTATCGTGACATGCTAGTCTGCATTAGACGATGAAATCGGCTTCAGCTACAGGCTGACCGATAATTTTCACCAGAAAATCATTACTGGCTAAATCACCACCCAGGCTGATAGACATATCGGTTATATCGGTCACTTTGTCGTAAGCCAGCAGGACTTCACCCGCCTTACCAGAGAATGAATCAACAAATTTGATATCACCCTTACCACCAAAGTTAAAGCCCGATAGATCAATCTTGTCTTCACCGGAAACAAAATCATGGATCCAGTCAGGATTGCTTTTCAATGATTCTTTGCCATTCAGATAAACAAAAGTATCCTTGCCTGCGCCACCCCACAGGTGATCGCCGCCCAAGCCACCATAAATGATGTCATCGCCGTCGCCGCCTTTCAGCACGTTATCAGCACTGTTGCCTACCAGAATGTCATTGCCGCTGCCGCCGATCGCATTCTCAATGGTTACGCCGCGGGCAATAGATACGTTGCCTTTCAAGCCGCCGACATCCGAGAAAGCCCCTTCATTCAGGTTAATACGCTGATCCTGAGTAAAACCGGAAAAGTCGAACGTATCGTTACCACCCACATCCCAGACACTGAACACCAGTTTGCTGTTGGCATCGGTTGCAGTCATGAAATCACGGTCGGTATTGGAGTTGAAACCATATACTGTGTCACCTTTACGGGTTTCAGTATTGGCACCATATAAGTCTTGAATGGCGGAGATATCATTCAGCAATGGTGCAGATGAAAATGCCCCTTTGTAATCCTGGCCGGTGTATTTTTCACTGAAATAGCTCATGACGGTATAGGCACGGCTATCTTCGAAGTATTCACCTACACTCATATAGGTCGGTCTGATCGCATCGGAAGCATTGTACTTAGCAGGATGTTCCAGACCCAGCGTATGCCCGATTTCATGGGTAAATGTCTGGCGGCCATAGCCATTCACACCAATGTCATTGTCTATGAAAGTATGACTCTCAGCGTTATACCAGGAATAAGTCGTATCCTGCCCTTTTGGTACAGTCGCAAACGCATAGCTATTTTTTATACTAAAATCAAAGAAACCAAAAGTAATATTGGCTTTAGAAAGACTGCTGACTTCATTAAATTTTACATTGGCAACATCAGACCACGATTGCAAAGACAAGCTTGCTGCCTCTTTCTGTTCATCATTAAAGGAACTGAATCCAGCAATACCAAATCTTGGCATCACGGAAGGAGCAGATTCCAGAAAATGATATGATAATTCCACTGCACCGGAAGAGCCGACTTTATTCGCCCAATGATAATCGGTTCGCACAAGTTCATCGGGAGCTTTATCCCCTAGTGGTTTATGTGCAACACGAATACCCGGATCAGAATTTGGAACGTAGGCTGTGAGAAGTGCATTAACATCCTGAACGGACTTGGAATCAGATAACCCCACATAGGTATATTTATTCTTTGAGGTCATATAAATCTCCTGTAAAAACAATATTTATATCTAAAGCCCGAAATTTTTATAATAACGGGGGTAAGAGTTTTTTATTCTTTCTAAGATTCCCCTAGAAATAAAACTCTCGAATAAAATAGCGTGAGTTTTAGTCCGTGTAAAAATAATTAATATATCTTTTTGGAATACAGATTAAACAAATTTAATTTATATTCTGAACTATTAATTTTTAAATGAATTTTTTTGATAACAAAAAAACAGTATTATTTTTTAATAAATAATACTGTTTTTATCTGCTGGAAATTGATCCTAAGAAAGGATTATCTATTTCGCAATAATTAAAAATCTCGGGTCATTGCATATGCAGACCAAATACGACGAACATGCACCGTGACCTCTTCACGATCGTGGTACAAGTGCTTGGCCTGAATTTGGGCATTAATTCCATTTTCTTTCAATTGCTGTTCGATATTCTGCAAGATCTGAGCAACTTCCTCATAACGCTTTTTCATCGGCAGCTTGAGGTTGAAAATGGCTTCACGACACCAACTTTTTACTAGCCAGTCAGTCATGAGATGGGCAACCTTGGCAGGCTGCTCAACCATGTCACAAACCAGCCAGTAAACATTTTTCACTGTGGGTTCAAATTTAAAGCCATCCACACGATGATGTTTCACCTGCCCGGTGTCCATCAAACTATCAGCCATCAAGCCATTATCTATCGCATGAACTATCATGCCGCGTCTCACGAGCTGGTAAGTCCAGCCTCCCGGGCAAGCACCAAGATCCACGGCATACAGCCCACTGCCCAGACGTTCTTCCCACTCATCATGAGGAATGAACACATGAAAAGCTTCTTCCAGCTTCAGCGTTGAACGACTCGGAGCATCTGACGGAAACTTCAGACGAGGGATCCCCATATAAAAACGGGAATTGTTGTTGCTGTAAGAATAGCCGACGTAACAGCAGCCCGGAGCAATAAACAAAATATGAATCACCGGTCGGTTAGCACTTTCCTTTGCCAGCAAGAGTTTTTCCTGACGCAATGCATTACGCAGCGGAACCGTAAACTTACGGCAGAATGTCATCAACTCTTTACTTTCATCATTATCCGGCACTTCTACGCGCAGCTCGCCTGCACGCTCAATAACCCCAGTCAGCATCCCAAGGATCGGGGTAATACGATCTTCCTGAGGTAAATTTTTCAGCAGTTCACCCACAACCACCATTTGGCGGGCAAAGATCAATTCACCGAACGGAATTTCACGGATCAGACGATCCGCATCATCATGCTGATAACACTCAAACAACACATAACCGCTGTTTTCTTTTACGCGGGCAAAACCGTAAACTCCTTTCTTACCCGCCTTATCAGTAATTTCTGCCGCACACTCTTTTTCAAACCCGGGGCGGCAATATAAAGCAACTTTATTCATGGCTAGGCGCCAATTTCCTTAGACGCAGAGCGCCAATTAATATACATAACCAACCAATGAGGAAACTAAACCCACCGATGGGTGTCAGATAAACCAAAAATTTTAGCGGTAAAAAGGCCAGACAATAAAGACTGCCACTAAACAACACCATTCCCGCAGCGAAAAAAATACCCGCCCAGCCAAACGGCTTCATTGGCTGCCTCATCAGTAAAGCAGCCAGTACCATCATGACCAGTGTATGCAACCCCTGATATTGCAGGCCGGTATGGATCCATTCCATTTGGCGTGACGTCAGGACAGGTGCCAGCATATGTGCACCCATCGCACCCAATGCCACATAGAAAAAACCGCTGATACCCACAAAAATAAGCATGACACGACTGCTCATCGCTCCGCTCCTGTTTCTGGATGTATGAAATGACGCTCCTTCACACATCCGGTTTTCATTCGTTAGTAATAAACCCTAACCTTGCCTGTTCACTCGCGGCCTGCATCAAGATCCATTTCCGAAAAGCCGCAATCTTGCCCAATTCTGCCTGATTATCATGGCAAACCAAATAAAATGCATTCTTGCTGACCAAAACATCATTGAATGGGCAGACAAGGCGCCCTGCATCAATCTCATTTTGTGCCATCACATTATTGGCAAGGGCAACTCCCTGCCCATGCACCGCCGCCTGAATCACCATTGAGCTATGGCTGAATATCGGCCCCTGCTGAACATTGATCTGCTGCTGCATATCAAGCTGGCGAATATAGGCCTGCCAGTCCCGCCGGGAAGAATCGTGCAACAAAGTATGCTTGGCCAGATCTGCCGGCGTTTTTAATGGACGTTCCCCCATCAGTAAAGAGGGAGAACAGACGGGTAGCAGGTATTCAGGATAGAGACGATCTGTCCGCATGCCTGGCCAATTGCCTCTGCCATAAAAAATCGCAACATCAACATCATCTGCCAATTTATCTTCTTCCCTATCCACCGCCTGAATCCTGACATCAATGCCCGGGAAACTCTGGTTGAAACCAGAAAGCCGTGGCACCAGCCATTGAATGGCAAAGCTCGGTGACAGACTTACCGTCAGTGCACCTTTGGCACTGCGAGCCTGAAGTTTGCGGGTTGCATCATTGATAGCAGTGAAAATTTCTTTGATATCCAGATAGTAACTCTGCCCATCTTCCGTCAGCAGTAGCGAGCGGTTACGGCGACGAAAAAGTTTCAATCCTAGAAAGTCTTCCAGACTTTTCATCTGGTGACTTACGGCCGCCTGAGTTACAAATAATTCTTCTGCTGCTTTAGTAAAACTAAGATGACGAGCAGCAGCATCAAAAACGCGTAACGCATTAAGTGGTGGTAAACGTTTAGACATGTTCGTTTCTTATATGATAGTGGCGATACCGATAATTCTTTTCTCTCAGGTATTAGTTTTTGTAATCCGAATCATTATAATTTGTCCATTGATGATATACCAGCAAATCCCTATAGTGTGCGCAACTTCCTAAGCCGGAACGAAAAGTAACTCTGTAGTGATACATTGAAGCTTTTGGCTTTGTGGTTGTGATGTTGTGTTTGCAAGTTGTCTGGTAGACCAGACTTTGTAGCATATGCTACTGTTTTTTTTCACTTCCTGTACATTTACCCTGTCTGTCCATAGTGATTTTTTTAATGCACCGCAATTGCGGTGCTTTTTTTCTCGACTTTCCTGTAGAATTCCCCCCACTTGGTTAAAGAAAAACTTATTCTTTACGACACAACGTTGAAATTAACACCGTTTATGAAATCCTTTGACTCAGAAAAATTTCGCCAGCAATTTCCTGCCCTGCAACAGCAGACTGTGTTTTTGGATAGCGCGGCTACAGCCCTAAAGCCTATATGCATGATTGAGGCAACCCAGCACTATTATCAAAACCACAGTGCAACGGTTCATCGTAGCCAACACGCAAGCGCACAGGCCATGACCGCCCGTTATGAACAAGCTCGTTCGCTGGTGGCGGAATTGATCAACGCCCCGCGGCCTGAAAATATCATCTGGACAAAAGGCACCAGCGAAGCCATTAACCTGACCGCCCAAGGCTATTTTCGCCCTCGCCTGAATGCTGATGATGAAATTATAATCAGCGAACAGGAACACCACTCCAACCTGCTGCCGTGGCTGATTTTGGCGGAACAAACAGGTGCCAGAATCGTTAAGTGGTCAATAGGCAATCAGAATCGACCGGACATCAATACTCTCGCAAAACTGCTAAATGAAAAAAGCCGGCTAGTTGCCATCAGTCAAATGTCGAATGTCACTGGCACCACAGTCGATCTGGCACAGGTCACGGCACTCGCCCACCAGTATGATTGCCTGGTTTTGGTCGATGGCGCTCAAGGCATCGTTCACACTCCCGTTGATGTACAGCGGCTGGGTATCGATTTTTATGCCTTCTCTGCCCATAAACTGTATGGCCCCAATGGTCTGGGAGTATTGTATGGCAAAGGGGAATTGCTGGATGCAATGTCACCGTGGCAGGGCGGTGGGAAAATGCTGACTCAGGTATCTTTCAACGGTTTCACACCAGAAGCCGTTCCTTATCGCTTTGAAGCGGGAACACCGAATGTCGCGGGCGTGGTTGGCTTTGCCGCTACGTTGGAATGGTTAAAAACCGTTGATATCCCGCTCGCTGAATCCCATGCCGTTACCCTGACTGACTATGCCGAGCAGCAGCTCAGTATCCTGGCGGGATTTATCAGCTACCGCGCTGCCGATGCCAGTTTGCTGGCCTTCAATATCCAAGGGATACATCACAATGATTTGGCGACGCTGATTGCTGAACAGAATATTTCCCTGCGTTCAGGCCAACACTGCGCACAGCCCCTGCTGGATGCCCTGGGGATCAACGGCTGTCTGCGGGCTTCTTTCATGCCTTATAATACTCGGCAGGATGTAGATAAGCTGGTCAGTGCCGTGAAATTTGCCCTGTCGCTACTGGAAGAATAAGCTAGGCAAGTAAAATATCCACCAAATACCATTGCAAGATAAATAACCAATGACATCAATTTCAGATTCAATCCTTGCCCCGCACCCGTTTGGAACGGAGATATCGGAGCAACAACTTATTGAAAAATTTCAGCAATGCCAGTTATGGGAAGATCGCTATCGGCAGCTTATCGGACTGGCCAAAAAACTGCCGCCATTAGCGGATGAACTGAAACAGCAGAACATTGAAATGTCCGGCTGTGAAAACCGTGTCTGGTTAGGGCACCAGTTGCGTTCTGACGGCTGTTTGCATTTCTATGGAGATAGCGAAGGCCGCATCGTGAAAGGCTTATTAGCCGTACTTCTGACTGCTGTGGAAGGAAAAACAGCGGAGCAGGTTTTACAGGTGCCTTTATCTGAGTTATTTCAGCATATAGGTCTTGAGCAACAACTGAGCGGTTCACGACTCAATGGGATCAAATCCCTGATCAACACCGTTCAAGAGATTGCCCGCTCACATTTGTCTTAAACCCTTACCTTAACGAATAAAAGGAACTTCCCCTCGATTGGGTTACTGTATTGATATTCCGTGCCATCATGGGGTGAAGTGGTCAACCAAAATTGGTCACTCACTTAGGGTCTTGCCAAAATAATCGTTCTGATTCATTTGGCGTTAGTCCATTGTTATA
>NZ_JAQRFO010000066.1:0-16192 GCF_028598775.1 Xenorhabdus aichiensis | reverse complement strand
TGTTTTTTAACAAAATTCTATTTATTTAAGTTAGTTGAAGATAATTTCACATTTTAATGGATTATTATCGCAAATTTTTCTGATTTTTATTAGAAATATCATTTATTGTCATTTTTTCCACTAAATAATCTTCCAGATTCTCAAAAATAATGGTTTACTCGCACCTTTGGGGTATCATCAAAAGATGGCCATTTTTTCGATAGACATGGATGATTATTTATTGTTTTTTCAAATAAAAACAATATGATAATTATTTTTTTATGATAGAGTCATTTTTTATCAAGTGACATTCATCCTTCTTCATATTCCATCCTTGAATAATTACACCTTTGAGCATGTTTTTGTATTGAACTCTCCATTTATATAAGAAAACTCAAATTTTCACATAGTGGTCTGAGGTGTCCTCTTATTCATGGTTGCGTTTTTATATGCGGAAATGATGGAACGTAATATGGAGCCTATATACCATGCCAGATCACAATGAAACCTTATCTGACAAATGGCTGGATGGAGGGATATTTGGGGGAGGTAGGCAGGAACAGATCTTGGAAATGGAATTATTCCCTTTATCTTTCAAATGGCGGCTTTCACTCACCCCAGTCACATCGTTATCTATGTAACTGGGGATTCACTCACTTGCCACGGCGCTGTATTTAGGCACAGGCAAACAGACTTTGCTGATGTAGATTGCGGGCAAACTGGCAACTTAGAGTCAGTTCTTTTTTGCTATGTCCCCGAACCAGAAGCACTTCCCAACGATGATGGTGGCTAGGTACAAATCCTGTGCAGGCAAATCCGGCTTGCTGCAAAATTTGTACCGCTTGGAGAGTGCCTTCTCCGACCGACAGTTTCACATATATCAGCTTGTGCGCTGGTAGTTCTGTCACTTCTTTTACCCGCTCCGTTGTCTGCGTTTCTATCCAGACTTCCAATCGGCGTCCATGACTGGCGATGCTAATACCCGTATCTATTGGAACCGCGGGTTTTAGCGGTTCTTGACCAAATATTTGCGTGACCGATGTCAGCCACGTTTGCCAATTCACCGGCCAGTGTAATTCCGGAAACGGCCAGCGTTGCAAAGGCAGGCAACCGAGTACAATACTTTCCGGACGTGCTTGATCAAAGGGGGATATCACATAATCCGGTAATAAGCCCGTGGTGTGAAAGCCCAGATTTTGAGCCAGACGCTGGCTGTGATTATGCGACGATACCTGTTTAATCGTGAGTATACCTAATCCTATTTCCTTGGCTTGATCACACAAATATCGGCCCAGTGCGGTCGCGATACCCTGTCCGCGCGCTTGTGGATGTACCGCGATAAGCGCGAGTTCTGCACTTGATGGGCAACGCCCATTCCGCCACAATGTCGCGTGTCCCAATACTTGCCCATCCTGTATTGCAACGGCAGAATACCAGTGTCTGGCCGCATTATAACGACTCAGCATGGTTGGCAGGTAGACTTCCGGATAGACGTAATCTTCTCCGTAAACGACTCGAAACAACGCGCTGACGCCTGTGGAATCTTCTTCCCGGAATAAACGAATCAGCGGCATGACTGGATTTATACTCATGCTGTCTTCTCTTCAGCATTATAACAACGATGATCCACGACCCGTATCAGCTTGCCGGAACGTGGGTGCGTCACCATATTTTCCAGAGCGCAAGAGGCTACCTCCACCTGTAACACCCCTTGGCTACAGAGTTCTGCCATAGCGGGTTGGGCAGTGACTAACGCCTGATGGATTGATGCTGTTGATGGCATCTGTGGTGAGTCGCTGGCTAATAGCAGTTTTATCTTATCTATGCCGTCCTGACGGCTTAACAATAGCTGCCAAGCCAGTATTCCCTTCTGTTGTTGCAGTAAACGGGCAATCTGATCGGGAAACAGGGATAGCGTGGAAACCCGGACTCGGTGAGCACTTCCAGCCCGACCCTGCAAAGCAAATTTGCGGTTCAGTCTTCCCGGCTCTTCACACCAGCAGGCCAGATCGCCTGTAGGGTAGCGGATCACTGGCATTAGACGACGTTGCAGGTTGGTAACAACTAACATGCCATTGCGTCCAGACTCAGTAATGGGCTGACCATTGGATTCGTCAATAATTTCGACAATCGAATCTTCATCAAAAACCCGATGTTCACCGTGGTGACAATCAGGAGAGGCGGCACCAATCAGACCTGCGTCAACACTGGCACATCCGATTGAACCAATGCGCGCGTTGGGAAACACCCTATTCAAAAGAGCCAGCTGTTCCGGAAACAGGCTTTCGCCGCCGTACAACAGGCGATCAATATTGGGCATAAACTGGCCTGAACACTGCAAGGTACTGGCAAAACGCAACAATTGTACCGGCACTCCAGCCAGTACATTAATCCCTAAGCTAACAATGGCATCAGCCAACGCCTGATCATCGACTGAGCAGGTAAACGGATATTCCACTACCGGAACCGGTGAATGAGACAACGCACCGTGAATAAACAACAGGCTGGTATACAGATCTCCGGCAAAAAAGAGATTGGCAACACGGTCGCCAGATTGTAATTGTTGTGCAAGACCTTGGCCGAACGAACGCACAAAGGCTTGCCATTCGCTGCGACTGAATACCGACAACCTCCCTTCGCTGGTAGAGCCACCGGTTTTAAAAATATGACCACTGTTGATAGGGCCGGTGAGTACCGGCCAATTCTCCAATGGCTGCGATTGCTGCCAGTAAGCAGCAGGATCGATTAAGGGGAGATCCATCAATGCCCAGCCGGATTGTGGCAAATCACTATAAAGATCCCTAAAAAAGGGCGCGTGGTTACGGGCGTATTCCACTAGATCGTGTAATGATAAAGTCATGATTAGCTCAAAAGTCGTTTTGAAATCTATTGGGTATATTGTTTCAGACGCGATAATCCAGCACTAACGGCGTCTTGCCACTTTGGGAATGACGACGGAACTGTCCGGCTGGCGTAGACGTGATTTCCAATTGCAACAATTCACTACTGACAACCTGATTCAGCATTTCATGTTGCAGTAGATGTTGACGTACTTGGTTAACATCGCCATCAGCCAACACATGGATATATTCGCCACCCTTATCGAGATTTCCGACTAACCATTGCACCGGAAACGCCAGATCGGCTGACAATGCCGTTGGGTTCACAAAAATAGAACCTACCCGTATCAACCCACCATGCCGGCCTTCCAGTCTGAAGCGTGGTGTCGGTAATCCGCAGGTACAAGGTTCCGATAACCAGTGGCCTAAATCGCCCACCTCATAGCGTTGAACGACTTGTCCTTCCCGTGCCAGAGGGGTAAACACCAGCCGGCCTGTCTCGCCTGACTGAACAGGTTGTTCACTGTCCAGATCTAATATTTCCAGCCACTGAATATCAGATAACAGATGGAATTCACCCTCGTTGCAACAAGTGCAAGCATGACCCAATGGGCCCGCATCAACGGAACCGTAAATTGCTGAACGGATCACCTGCACGCCAAAACTGGATAAGAATTGACGCCGTTCTTCACTGACATGCTCACCACCGGCGAAAATTTTGCGCACCCCACCATAAGCGCGTAACGCGGCCTCTTCACGTTCAAATAGCTGATATATCGTGCTCGGCATTCCTACCAACGTATTAACGCCTTGCGTGACAATAACTTGTAGGATCTGGCTAAAATCGTCGTCTATCGGGCCACCCATCGGGTAATGCGGCACGGACAATTTATCCAGAACAGTGAAAAAGCTCAGTAGGCCACCATACAAATTGCCGCCGTACAGGAGATTAATGACGCGATCCTGTGCCGGATCGAGACCGGCGGAAAATAGGCCATCTGCCGCTGCTTGCATTTGGATGTGATAATCTCTGTGGCTGAACCCTGCTAATTTTGGCGCTCCTGTACTCCCGCCACTGCGGAAAAACACTTGTGCTTTCGGTGTCGTGCCACTTTGCTGAAACTGTTCTTTGCCCATGATTGGCAGCCCTGCCAGATCCGGCGGCCTGACGGATAATTTATCCAGCGTGACATGGTTTGGCAGTTGTTCGGCTTTCACACTGACTGAGACCCTGCGTGCAAGCCGCGTCAATGCATAAACGCCATCATGAGGTTCTCCTTCATAACCCTCATGCATAGCGCCGGCCTGACATATCCGGCTGACACCCGCCGTCAACAACTGACGGCTCAAGGCCGGCAATTCGTGTTCTCCGGCGATCAAACCACAACTCTGTAAATAGGGGCGCCACGGCAGCAATACGTTGATCAACTGCGCGCGCGGCACAGGACGAATTTGCAGAGTACGGTACAGTGGAGATGCCGCCAGTTCCTGACGTTGCGTCCACGCGACCCGCCATCCTGTGCCTTCAGTTACCGAACCGGCAACGTCGGCAAACGTGTGATCCAAGCGCAGAAATGCCATCTGACTGCTGATTTCAGCCGCTTCTTGGATATCTGGCTGTAAGGCCGGCCACATCGGCACGCGTCGTTCCAGTGCCGAAGCCATGGCATCAGCCACTTCGCGCAAAACATTCTCGTCGGTACTATCTACCAACAGGCACTGCGGGCTGGAACAAGCTTGTTGGTCAAAACAGCAAACATCATCAGCCAGGGCATCGTAGTCGGCGTTGCTGGCGACCATTGGATCGAGATAGGCAAAACTGATGCGATGCCCCCAATCGATCCAGCGGCAACCCGGTCGTAACTGGCTGCGGATAGCCGTCAATGCGGCATTGCTGCCCCAGGCAGACACGGCATCGGCACAGGCAAGTAATTCTGACAATTGATCGGACGGCAGCGGTAATACGGAGACGTAAGACGCTAATTTGCCACTGAGATCATGGCGCAGAAATTCAGCCAGTATCCGTGCATTGAGGCCATCATCACTGCTACTGGGGCGCAACCAGTTGATATTGCCAACTAACAGACTTTCCAATACAGCCATAAATGGCAGCAATGGCGCGTTGGCCGGAGTGATGTGCACCACCAACCCCAAAGGTTGCCAAGTCTCAAAGCGCGGCTGGGTATAATCGAAACGGCGCAGGGAAAACGGCTGTTCTCCCAATTCATGGCGCAGCTTTTCTTCCAGTGCGTCACGACGGCAAAAGTGGCGTAAGGTGCTGATTGTGGCTGCATCCAGTGCAAAATCAGTTGCCATAGTTTTGATATTGCTGGCAAAACGCTCGGCGCAATCCAACACCTCTTGCACAGTTGGAGGACAAGCCAAGGCATCGGCAAGACGGTTTTTAAGATCGGCCAATGCGGCGGCCGGTTCCAAGTTAGAGATAACCTCGCCATTAATTAAATACATTTCAGGATTCCTTAATCAACTCAGAAGCGGCAATCGCACAACTACGGCTTTTACTCGTACCGGCACGGCCCAGCAGTTCAAACCAATCGGTAGCCAATCCACATCCACACTCTGCGGCGGGATGCAATACCGCCAAATCGCTCACCACGATACTGTGTGCTGGACTGGAAGTGATATAAGGTGATGTCAGATGCAGAAAACCCGGTTTACCATAGGGTTGCACTGCCATATTGGCGGTATCACGGACATAAGCACGGGCATAGGACGGCACATGAAAATGGTGATTCTGACACTCAACATAAGGCACCGAATGCTCAACTGAACCATAGCCATCCCGGCAGCGTTCATCAGGAATGCCCAGTTGTTCATTCAAACGCCGGTATAGCTCGGATCTTGGAATGGCTTTATCGGCGTGGGTTTTCCAGCCGCCACCTAAAAAGACCAAAGATTCGGGATGCAATTGTAGTGGGGGTAAACCCATTTCCCGCATCCGTTCCAGCGTGAACCAGAGGAAGGCGGGGAAGCCTAAGAAACGCACTGGCAGCCCTTGTGCGGCAAATTCCTGCAAGGCACGGATCACACCAAATGGGTCGAATTCATTGCTTTTTCCATTGTGGCGCAGTGCATAACAAGCTTGCGATACCGGTGCGTATTGACACAGATATTGATCGGTATAGGCGGTTCCCAGCGTAATTGCTCCGGCGGGTTCATAGCTCAATAATATGTAGTTACAAGGCTGTTGTGGTGTATTCCAGCCGTAATATTCGAAAATACGTTCAACCATTCTCTGGGCTGCCTGTATACTGCGCGTATCGTACCGCATACGGCTCTTTTGACCGGTTGTCCCAGATGAAGTCAATTCCAGCGCATCTATACCGGTGTGACTTAGCAGCAACTGATGTTTGAAATAATTGGCGAAAATAGGTGGTAAACGCGACCAGTCATGCAATTTTTCTAGTTTTTTATCGTCCAAGCCATTCACTTTCAACCACTGATGGTAACCGGGACTGTTTTCACAATGGTACAGTGTCAATTCACGCATAGCCGCGTCAAATAGTTGGTCACAATCGCTATCGGCACGATAGGGGTGATCAAGCGCGCAAAGGGCGTCAACATAAGCAAGAGAAGTCAAAAGTCATCTCCAGAAAAAGAAAGAAAAAAGGGGAAATTCCCTTCAATAATAAGTAAATTGCTTCACCATCCAGCAAGTAAAAGGACTCATACTCCACTAAGAGGAAATCATGGCATGGTAAATACAATTACTTGACCCAATAAATAAGTCACTGCTTTTAGATATTTAATATTTGAAATTGTTAATTCCTTGTAAATAAAATGGGAAAATATAACAATTATAGTTTTATAAAATTCCATATCATAAATAATGAATGTTCAATAAATTTATCCTTGAACTCATCCGGAATTAGTGATATTTAAATGGATCAATAAATAATCTAACCTCATGGTTTAGTCTAATATTTACCCAATAAATAAAATTATAAAATCTACGAAAATTAATATCTGTAATGATAACGTTATTTCATCACTAAATAGAAATTACCCCGGCAAGAAATATAATCATCAAATGCAGGGGGTAATATTTTTATTTTTAATGGCTAAGTTATTTTTAATACAGAGAATAGCTAACATATCCTATATTTCTATTCAGTGATGAGGAATATTCAGAATTAATCATGGCATTATGGTAAACGAAAATTGAGAATCTATATCTAATATTTTAAGAGTCTAAGAAACATTTTTTGATATTGCTAAAAGTAATTAACATAGAGGAAAAATTAAAATAATTTAAAAACAAATACTTACATATAGGTGTTGCGTATTTATGGTTTGTTTTTTTTATTGGTTGATAACTCTGTTTAATATCATTGAATGCCAAATATCGAACTAATATTTTAAATGTTTCCGCAATTTATTGCTGTTTATTGTCACCTAACGTAGAATTGCATTAAATTATTATTTTATTTGAAATAATTTAATTATGTAATTATTTTAGTTGGAATTTATAAAATATGTTTTGGATATTGGTTTAGATCCAACAGAATGATGGTTTTCTATTCTATAGAATTTACTTCTGTCATTAAAAAGGGAGAGCTTGTTAATTCTCCTATTTTCTATAGAAGTCAGAAGTGGAATTTAAGTAGCTCGTAATAAATACTGCTATTAGCGTATCATCGCTTAATGCCATATCGGGTCTTTCGTGATGATAAAGCCATTACCGCCGTCGGGATAATCCTTTGATTACGTAGCAATTACGGCTGTAGTACTAGTCAGCGAATTCCATCAGGGACAGAGACGACGGCTTCAACTAAAGTCCGGATGTATGGCTGCAATCTTAACCGAGTTCTGGTCATGACAAACGATTGTTTGGCAAACAAGGGGCGTCCATGTATGCACGACAAAGTTATCGGTACTTTTATCGAAAGAGAATACTACATTTAAGGCAGTTCAACAGATTGAATACGTGACCTATATTTTATATTCCGCAGGAGTCGCCGCAACCAATTTTTTGAAGTTCCTATGAAAGTGGCTTTGGTCATAAAAACCTAACTCAGTTGCTACAGACGCTATATTCATTCCCTGCTTCAAAAGTACTTTTGCTTCATTAATGCGCATTGCGATTTGCATAGCATGTGGAGTAATACCATATGCCTTTCGAAATGCGTGGATAATATGATATTCACTCAATTGAGAGTGAACAGCGATATCCTTTACCGATATATTGCTTCGAAAATTTTCACAAATATATTCATACGCCTTAGATACATTACTTTTTGTTACAACTTTCTCTAAAGGCATGGAGTTGGACTGTGAAAACAGATTGGAAAAAAAAGAGATGCTCTCTTCTTCCGTTTTCATCTTGTCTTTATCAAGAATGATTGTGTTGGCTAATTCTTGAAACTGTACATAAAGTTCTGGAGCATCGGTATGATTAATTGAGAACGGGATAAAATTCGTTACTCTTTCACCTACAACCATCGATTGCACATAGCCTAACCATTTGGGACATACATACAACATTTTGTAACTCCAATTTGTATCTGGTACTGGGTTGCATGAATGGACCTCTAGAGGGTTAACTATGACAAGAGAACCCTTTTGTATTCTCCGTTCAATATTACTATTGAAGTAATCACTATGACCGCAATCTACAGCTCCAATGGAAAATTCTTCATGAGTGTGTTTCCCGTAACAGGCTTCTGAGTTTTTAGAAGAGCGCAGCTCAATGGGTACTGCGCTCGAACGATAGAATTTTTGCTTGGTCATCTGTGTTCATACCCTTTTAGGGGCTGTTGATGTTTTGTGAGGGATTATTAGACAGCAAGATGATTTGGTATAATGACTTTCGCCAAAAAACAACCAGACCTCACCATCATACTGCGAACCATGTTAACAGATCTCCATTGGAATAAGCTATCTGCGTTAATGCAACACCCGGGTTGGATTTATCACAAACCTGAACACCGCTTGACCTTTGAAGGCATTCTTTACCGAATGAGAATGAGCATTCCCTGGCGCGATTTACCGCCAGAATTCGGCAAATGGAATAGCGTCTTTCAGCGTTTTAATGCCTGGTCAAAGAAAGGTATTTTACCAATTATTTTCAAGTGGTTATCTGGATTTACTGATATGGAATGGTTGTTTATTGACGGAAATATCGTCCGGGCTCACTAGCATAGTGCAGGAGCGGCTTCAGATGATGATGAGGTATTGGCAAAAGTTGTGGAGGAAGTTCAACCAAAATCCATTTGGCGGTCGATAGTTATGGCTTGCCTGTTCATTTTTTGTGATAGCTGACAAAGGGTACGATAGTCAGGCGTTCAGAAATCATATTGAACAGCAAGGAGCAACGCCAATTATACCCTACCGAAAAAATAGCCGAAAATCGGATAAACAGATTGATAAATGTTTATATCGTTATCGTCATTTGGTGGAAAATGCGTTCGCCAGAGTTAAACATTTTCGTGCAATAGCAACAAGATACGATAAACTTGAACGGAATTATGCCAGTATGTTGGCACTGGCATTTATCATTATCTGGTTACCAATGTGGGTTGAATGAATTATGACCTTAAAACATCAACAGACCCTAACCTGATATAAAAAAAGTATATACGACCGTAATTGCTAACAATAGCCCCATAGTGAGATTGAAAAGCTTATAATGTTTAGGTGTGTCCAAAACTGTCCTAATCGTTATTCCCAAAACAGCCCATGCTGAAATTGATGCATAACAGACAATAAAAAAAATCACACAAAAAAGTAATAGTGCATTAATCTCTGCATCGCGACTACTAAAAACGGATATACCTGCTAAAGATACAATCCATGCTTTCGGGTTAAGCCATTGGCACATTATTCCTTGTATAAGGGATGGAGCACGGGTCTCTAGTGCACTATCATCACCGATCATTGGTTTTTGCATAGCAACTTTATATGCCAAGTATAACAAGAAACTGCCTCCTATATAGGTAAGTATTTCAGTTAGATATGGCACCTCATTGATAACTTGAGCTAATCCAAAGCCTAGTAAAAATAGAATAGATACAAAACCAATTGTAGCACCGGTTATATGTGGGATAGTTCGAATATATCCGCAATTGGCTCCGGTAACTGTCGCTATTATATTTACAGGTCCTGGTGATATAGAAGTTACAAGGGCAAAAACTGCCATTGCAAATAATTGAGTCATAAGCTTCTACCTCCTAAAAATCAGTTATTTCTCCAGAGCCATTAATAAAGCGATTCTCTTGCAAATCAACAATGCGGTACCGTTTTGCCTTGATTTTTCCCTCTTTGCAATAACCCGCTTTGCTTTCCCAAAACCCTTGTTCGAACTCATCAGTAAAGTACAATTCAGACAAGCATTTAACCCCTTTGTACCGATATAGCGAAAAGTCGACTAGACGGATAGGGTAACCTTCTTCCAAAGATAGGGGTTCACCGTCCACAGCCCAAATAATCATCGCTCTATTTTCTAATGCATTACTAAGGGATATTGTAGAGTCATACTCTCCCTTACTTGTACCTAAACTTATCTGCTTCAAATTGTATGAAAGATATTTTGCTTGGTTTATCCCTAGATATTTCAATAGGTCTTCTAGTAAAACTCCTGTCCAGTTTCTTCTGATACTCCAATTGCAAACACATACAACTCGGCGGCTTTCTGTTATTGGCGCAATGTTCTTAAGGTCTTCGAATGCGACAAGAATTGGCGTTGACTCATGAGGTAAAAATATCTTGAGCGCCCATTCTTTCATATCAATAGAATCATATGATTCAGGTGGCCCTTCTTGGTAGTACCGTAAAGAAGAAGGCTTCTTATCAATATATGGAGTACTCATATTTTCCTTTCTTATGTATCTATTATAGAGATTTGACACAGCGTAAACCTACGATGTTGTCTCGTACTGTTGGAGGGTAGTTATCTCTGCATGTACAGCGCATATAATCTTCATCATGCAGCCCTGAACCACCTCGAACTATATGATCGCCAGTAGGGATACTAAGATAAACGGGATCAATATGAGTTTTGTCCCAACTGTAATCTTGGTAGTAATTATCTAGACACCACTCAGCTAGATTACCTGCCATATCAATACAACCAAATGGGGAGCGATTCTGTGGATGTGCATCCCAATCCGTGGATTTTCGGTTGAGCTCAGCTGGCTCACAGTCTGGGGCATAGTTTGTAATTGTAATAGATGGCTCGCTATTTCCCCATGGATAGAGTCGATTATCGTTCCCCTTCGCAGCAAACTCCCATTGCGCTTCAGTTGGTAATTCCTTACCTATAAATGTTGCGTATGCGATAGCTTCATACCAGCTAATGCCGGTTACTGGTTGCTTTGGTTGGTTCCAATTAGAATCATGCCAATATAAAGGTTCTGAAATGCCATTATCTTGGATAAACTGAAAACCTTCTTCTGACCAATATTTCTTACTTCTATAGCCCCCCTGCTCAATGAACACTGCAAACTCAGCGTTAGTCACAGGGTGAACATCAATGAAAAAATCACTAAGGGTAACTACGCGCACAGGCTGCTCATCAGGGCTCAACTCTGAACCACGTAGATAAGGAGATCCTGTCACTAAAACCATATCAATTAAATTGTTCATCGTATTAGCTTCATATTTCCAGTTTGCTTAATGATGGCTTTTTTGTCGCCGTACACAGCTATACCTAAATATTCGATGCTGTCCTCACTGACAGCCTCTAACCTACTTGAGTAATCCTCATAACTCTTAGTGCTTTTTGCTACGTTCGAGAAGTCAACTATCGTAGCGTGTGATTGTAATTGAGAACGAATTTCCTTTATCTCGCTTGCAGTTGCCGCAAGAATTGGGATTGGGATACGAGTGATCCCCAAATGTTCCCCTCCATCACGGTTCTTGATATTGTCACCTACGAGCTCAGGATGAGCCTTGCCAAGGCTCAGAGCTAGCACTGCTGCTGTGTTTGCAATGACTCCAAGAGGAAGATCTTTATCGATTACCAATACACACTTTTTGTCATTCATTATGCAACTTTCCTTTTATGAATTTGGCTGTTAGAAAATACCACCCATGTCATTTCAATATGTAGAGGGTGAGATATTGCTGTAAGCCCATAATGTTTAATTGCATCAGCATTTGCTAAGCAACAATCAACGTCGCCGTTTACAACTAGTCTCGCTCCATTGCTTGTAGAGTTCGTAATCTCTATTTCTAAATGAGCATCAGATATTCCAAAAATCTTGTCTTCAGCCGATTCAATTAGGCTCTCTAAACGAGATAGGGGCGCGTGATGTGTAGCTATTTTTATAGTTTGTTGCTCAGCTATCTTTTTCTCTAAAGCGAGGGCAGTTTTACAACCAAGATAATAATCGGGAGGTGAATAGAAAAACGACCCAAGTAAAAGGGTATTTTTGTTCATGTAAAAGTTATCTACTCGTTGATATGCATTGGCGACTAGAAAAATGCATGACTCATTCTTTTCCACATACTCAGAGGCGAGTTCAAAAGTATCAAAAAGAAGTATGTCTAAGGGGTCTCCAATTAAGTGGGTCAGATATTTCGCTGCTGATTGACTGCTTGTTCCTTCAGGCCCAAGAGTCGCGATTGAAGAAATTTCTGGGGGATGCCTAATCCAAAAATTATCAGTGTTAAATATCATCTCATAATTCGCTTAAGTTAAATTTACGTTAACGATATTCCTGCCTAGATGTTAAATATTGTACAAAATTGCTGTTTATAAAATTGCGCAAAATAAGAGTGTAGAATCTATTTTAATATATCCTGAAACAATGAATTAAAATATGTAATCATCTGAATTTTATGATAAAAATTAAAACATGGAGGTGATAATTACTCACATTTATTTGCCAGTCTTCATTTCAAAACGTACTAATGGCTAGAAAAGCAACATAGGCTTGAAGTTTGCCATCTAAACACCAAGGATGCGTACTTTTCCTGGATAGTCTTGCTCAAGAAGTTCTTGATACGGTACAGCCGTAGGCATTCAATAGCCTTTATTCGTAAAAGCAGTGCCCGTCGTGATTTTTCATTGCTGTTGATGTGTCAGTGGGGGGATTATTATGCATGGGAGTTTAAGCACGAAGGTCGTACTTTTAGTATTAAACTTGATGGTCAATTAGTTTTTAATAGTACTCTCCATCAATTGAATGCTGCTCTTGATGGAATGAGATTGGCCTATATTCCTGAACACTACCTAGCTGACGGAAGGCTACAAGCAGTATTAACCGATTATCATATAAGGATCTTAAGCAGTAACCGACTATTTTAGATAGCAAAAAGGCCTCATTTATGATCTGATAATCGTCGCCAAACTCAATATCAGAAACACGGATGAAACCTGTGACGATTATCGCTATAAAACACCAGCTAATTGTAATTCTTCAGTGATGTTTCTTTGCAAAATATTGCTTTCGTAAAATTCACGCGCCTAGCCATCATAAAGATAAAAATTGCCTCATTCCTTATGGGTATAACAATGGATTAACCCCAAACGAATCAGAACGATTATTTTGGCAAACCTCTCAGGCCGTGATTAATTTTTGTTGACCTCATCATGGAGAGTACGGCTGTAGTACTAAGTAAAATGCAGTGATTTGCGTTGAGCGGCCAAAGCTGAAGAGAGCGAGTTCTATGGCTTTTTCAAGGATGATGTAAGTGACGCACTGCCTGCAACGCAGAAGGCGGCCAGAAGAAGCGTCAGCGCAGCTCCAACTAACAACGTGACAAAGTTAGGTGCCCTTGTCGCAATAAGCGGGCCAATGCTGGCACCGATGAACAGAATGAACCCATTTAGAGCCATGCCAGCGCCACGATTGGATGCTGCTATAGAGCCAAATTGAGTGATCATTGCCGGTACGGCAAGAGCTACACCAGTGACGAAAATCAAACTACCGGCGGCGATGCCGATCAGGGATTGCGACAACATTGCTTCTAGCGCCAGACCTGATGCGGCAGTCATGTAACCAATAATCGAGACAATCGGCATGCTAAATCGGGTAGAAAGCGGCCCAACCAGCAGTGCTGCAAACATACCGGGTAGCCCGATTAAGCGCAGCAAAATAACCTTGTCTGGAACAATGTTCAGCATCCACAAATGAGAACCCAATGCTGTGTACATGGCGACAAATGACAGCAATAGCGTGATATGAGCACATGACAGAAGTAATACGGCTGGCCGTACGATAATTCTGCCTAATGCCACAAAGCGATGCCCCAGATGTCCATCGACAACAGCACGCGGTGGCTCTTTGACCATTGCTGCGAATAGTGGAATAGCAACTGTCAGGCATCCCCCCGTCGCTATGAATACCCAGACCCAATTCCATCTTAGCACTATCCAAGCGGCCAACACCTGCCCAAAGATGCCTGCCACAAGGAACGATGTGGACATAGTCCCAATAGCAGTAGCGCGATGGCGCACCGGTAATGCTTCGATAAGATAGGCTAGTGCTATCGGTGCAAAACTGGATGCTGCCAGACCTTGTAGTATTCGCAGTCCTGCCAGCCATGATAGTGATGGGGCGAAGGAGCATGCGAATGTGGCGATCGACAAGATAATCAATCCCACCAGCATCACTGGTCGGCGACCGTACTGATCCGATATCGGTCCCCAGATAAGGAAACCACAGGCATAAGCCAGACTAAAACTTGTCGCGAGAGCAAAAGTGACATTCTCTGGATTCGTTGAACCGAAACCCTGGCCGACGTGCGCGAGCAGAGGAATTGCCAGATAGAGCTGTGCTAGAACGAACAGGGCGATAGCAGCTAGCAAAACAACAACACTACGATTTGCGGTGTAGGTCTGATCGAGTGGTGTTGACTTGCTTCCTGTATCATTAAGTTTCCCTATGTGCTGTGTTTGGTTATGCATGAGCTACTGTCTCCGATACTGGTATCGTTGAACCGAAAATGATGGAATGAGTTTGACGTGTTGTATACAGTTTCCAGAACTGTTCGGCGATATCTGCCGGTGCGATCGTACTATTCTTTCCGGCTTCCCCCGGTGTTCTGTTGACAAAACCATTGACAATTACTTCGCTCACATGAATGTCGTGCGATGCGAGAGTGTGAGTCAGGATTCTGGTGGTTTTGTATTGGGCGGCTACACTGATAGCAAGGGCAACAGGATGTCCAGCTTTACCAAAACGACGAGCAACTGCGTGAGAGATTCCTGGACCGTAACCACAAATTAGTATGGTGTGTTTCATAACCCAATCTCCAACTATAACGTTGGATTTGATTATAGTATGATTTTAGCGACGACAACAATTGATAGATGAGAAAGTGTGCACGATGGCTTGGGATACCGAAGGAACAAAGCGCAAGATTTTGGAAGCTGCAGTGGCAGAGTTCGCCCGACTCGGTCCGGATGGTACGACAGTCGAAAAGATTGCTAAGTCAGCCGGAGTGAATAAAGAACGCATTTACAATTACTTCGGCGACAAGCGAGCACTGTTCTCGGCTGTGCTGCGCACAGAACTAGCTAAGGTAGAGCAGGCAGTACCTATCATATCTTTCGCAGTCGAAGACATTGGGGAATACGCTGGTAGAGCTTACGACTACCACTGCGAGCACCCCGAACTTAGCCGTCTTATGCGTTGGGAGGGACTGATTTTCGACGGTGAGGTTCCGGATGAGAAGCAGCGACGTGAATATTATGGCTACAAAATCCAGGCCGTAGTCGATGGGCAACGTCAAGGAACGGTTACACGAACCCTAGAACCCGGGCATTTGGTATTTCTGGTGCTGGCATTGGCCGGCTGGTGGTCGGCTGTCCCCCAAGTGGCACGTATGCTAACTGGTTCTGATGATCTGCAAGAACAGGCCAGACGCAGAGCCTCTATCGTTGAGGCTGCTCGTCGTTTGGCATCATCACCATAAAGAGTAAAAACAATATGTTACAGGCTTAGTACCACAACCGAAAGGTGTGGCGAATTTGGTATATTAGGGATATTTAGTGTAGGCCTGATTTTAAAAGACATATCTCGTGGGGTAATTTAGTCACCCCACTAATGCTTCCCTCTTTTTCACTTCTCGTTTGTCTCTATGTTTTCTAATGACTTTCTATGCTGAGGATTTTTATGTGGGGTATTCGGTGGGGTACTCATAACAAAAAAAGCACCCCCTCAAAAAGAGAAAGTGCTTTTATAACAACATGATCTAAGACTAGGATCAGTTCATGCCGTATTTTCAGTTTTTAAGTTCTCATGCTATCAAGTATTGATTTAAATTCAAATAAAATCAAAGTGATAATTAAATTATATACTGTATATTGTTTCAGTGTTTATTGACGTTTACCCACTTTTACAACAAACTGTGTATAAACATTTGTATAAATATTTTGGGTGATCATGGCTAATGAACTGAATAAG